>NZ_JBSFWD010000028.1:0-126289 GCF_053592655.1 Streptosporangium sp. NPDC002607 | reverse complement strand
TGTGGTTCCGGGCGGGTACGGCTCAGGCCGCGCCCGAGCTCAGGTCGCCGTCGAAGACCTTGTCCAGGAAGCTCTCCAGGTTGACGACGACTCGCATGATCCGCTCCTCGTTGCCGAGCGTCTCGAACCGCACGCCGAGCTCCGTCTTCCTGATGTCCCGCACGTAGAGGGAGCAGGCCAGGTCGGCGCACATGTAGGTGCCGACCGTGTTGCCCTGGCGGCCCGCGGCGCCGACCCTGGGCGCGACGAACAGGGAGATCCCGGTGCCGGCGTGCGGTGTCACGCAGATCGAGCAGACCGTGCTCTTGGCATAGCTCCTGTGCACCTCCCGGCTGAGGCGCAGGGTGACGCCGACGAGCTCGCCGCGCCGCTCGGTGACCAGGTAGCCGCGGTCGGGCGCGCCGGGGTCGAGCCAGCCCAGGAAGTCAAGGTCGGCCCAGGGGGTCTCCGGCAGGCTCCTGGGCAGGTTGATCCTGCGCGCCTCCCCCTTGGAGCAGTTGACGAAGGATCCGCGGATCTCCTTCTCACCTACCGGAATCATGACTCACCCACTGTTGATCGACACGTCTGCTGGGGCCCTGCCCGCGCGACCGGCGCCGCCGCCGGGAAGGGACAGGACACGGACGAACCGCCGGGCCCCGTCTTTCGGACATCCGGTTTTCGGACATCCGGCGCCGACCACTATCTCAGCGCGACATCGGGGACGTCGAATGCTTTTCCGACACCCGGGGATCGCGCGCGTGCACGTTTCAGTAGCGGCTCAACCCTCATCCGTCGGCCGCCGTACGAGCGCGGCGAGAATCCCCGGTGATCCGACCTGGCCGCCTGCCGATCCCGGACCGCTGGATCCGCTGGAAGCTCACCCGGAGCCAGGAGTCTCGCGGACCATCGCCACCAAGGTCGGCCTGGGGGACCTCAGATCTCCTTGAGGAACCCGGCGTCGACGGCGAAGTCCGCGCCGGTGGTGCTCGCCGAGCGCGGCGAGGCGAGCAGGGCGATCACGTCGGCGACCTCCTGCGGTTCGACGAGGCGACCGGTGGTCAGCTTCATCATCTCCGGTGCGACGCTGTTGATCACGGTGTCCCGGTCGGTGCCCGCCTGGGCGGCGATGATGTCGGCCGCGCCGCCCTCCTCTGTCCACCAGGCGGTCCGCACGGGCCCCGGAGAGACGGTGTTCACCCGGATGCCCTGCGGTCCGAACTCCTCCGACAGCGCCTTGGTGAGATTGTTCAGGCCCGCCTTGGCGGCGTTGTAGTCGACGTTCATGGGGGCGGCCTGCCGGGCGCCGCCCGAGGAGACATTGACGATCGAGCCGCCGCCCCGCTGGAGCATCTGCGGGATGGCCGCGCGGACGGCCCGTACGACCGAGAACAGGTTGAACTCGAACATCGCCCGCCAGTCGTCGTCGGTGGGGGCCAGGAACGAGAAGCGCGGCAGGGCCACGCCGGGCGGTGGGCCGCCGGCGTTGTTCACCAGGATGTCCAGGCCGCCGAACGCCTCCACGGCCCGCGCCACGACCTGGGCGGGCGTCTCGGGGTCCGTCAGGTCGGCCGCCACATGGAGCAGTCCGGGGCCGCCGAGCGCCTCCAGCTCGGGAGTGCTCCTGCGCGAGGCGGCCACGACGTGGGCCCCCTCCTCGAGCAGGGTGCGGGTGACGGCCAGGCCGATGCCCTTGGAGGCACCGGTGACGACCGCGACGCGGCCGGAAAGCTGCAGATCCATGAATGTCCTCTCATCGCCGAGCCCCGTCCCGCCGAGGTGGGGAAGGGCTCTTCACCCGGGCAAAGCTATGGCGGTCATCCGATTCCGGGCTGGCGACATTCAGACCGGTAATTCACCCCGGATCCGGACCCCGTATCCGGCGTGGGCGCTCCGGCGGCCGGCGCACCGGCAGGGAATCCTCATCGGCCTCCCGGATGATCCGAGCCTCCCGGGCGAAGCGAACCTTCCGGGTGAACCGCGCCTCCCGGGCGAAGCGAGCCGAGATCGTCTCTGCGGCCCCCGCTGTCGAACCCGGTGAGACCCGCGCCCGCCCGGCCGGTCCGGACCCGTTCGGCGGCATGCAGGAGGGCCGGGCGGTGCCGGGGGACTTGTCAGCTTGTATCCGTACAGAGCACTACGCTCGGCATATGTCTGACCAGCCGGTATGCCACTGCCTGCTCTGCGTCGAGCGGGAGGTGGAGCTCGACCCGGCCGATCTCGGGACGCTGCGGAGCGTCCGGGACCGGGGGTGGGCGATTGTCATGATCCCGGAGGACGAGGACGGTCCCGGCTGGGCGTTCACCGTCGGGCTGTGGCACACGCTCCGCTCCCCCGAGGTGGTGATGCTCGGTCTCCGGGTGGACGTGATGGGCAACTGCCTCAGCACCCTGGCCGACCGGATCGCCGCCGGGCACCACCTGGTCGAGGGCCGGGAGCGGGACGACGTGATCAGGAACTACCCGGTCGTCGCGAAGGCGGTGGACACCAGCTGGTACCGGTCGCTGTTCGGCACCGCGCTGCACTTCTACCAGGGGCCCCCGCTGCCCTTCATGGAGATCGTCTGGCCCGACGCCGCGGGCCGCTTCCCCTGGAACGACGGTTGCGCCCCGCGACTGCGGGAGCTCCAGCCCGCGCTCTGGATCCCCAAGGACGACCACGCCCCGGGCCCCTGGACCAAACTCCCCTGACGGGGCCACGCCGGGCGGACGAACCACCGGCGACGCCGAAGCCTCCCGGCGGAGACCACGGTCACGGTGAGGCCACCGTACGACGGAGGCCGGGCCGGCGCCGAGTCCGCCGCACGACGGACGCCCTGGTCAGCGCCGGCGTCACCCGGAAGGCGTGAGAACCGGAGCGAAGGAGACCGGCCACGTTTCTCCCGGCTGCCGAACCGGCCCTTTACTACAGTTCATTACCAATTTCAAGGTGTCTTGTTTCACACTGCCCGACGGCTCTTTCCAAGTCATTCACAAGTCCCTCCCAAGAGGGAAAAAGGAACCTCTAACCGTATCGGATAACGCTTCAAAAACCGTACAAAGAACGCCGAAAACGCTTTCCATCATCAATTCTCCTCGCACATTTCCCTTGCCGGAGACGTGAGGACAAGTGAGGTCGGAAAAGGCCGTTGACCCGACACGACGATCGACCACCTGGCGAGGGACATCTCGCACCCCGTGACCGCCGGGCGGCACACGGACCGTCACACGCTCCGATGTCATAAGCGAATCGCCGGAAGACCGGCACACCGCCCTGTAAGTCCGGCGGGAGTCCCGGGGGAACCCGCGGCCGCCGACCGCCTGACAACGCCTACGAGGAGAAGCATGCACGTCAACCTCAACAAACCCGTCATGGAAGAACTGCACAGGGTGGTTTCAGAGCCGATCTTCAACCCGGTCCTCAAAACCTTCGTCGGGGAGGGGAAGCTGGACTACGAGGTGTATGTGCGGACCTCGGAGTTGTTCTCCCTGCAACCCGCCACCGACGAACTCGTCTCCTCCGACGAGCTGATGTTCCAGATGGTCCACCAGGCTCAGGAGGTGTGGCTGAAACTTCTGGCGCACGAGATGACGGAGCTGGTCGGCGACCTGGACCTGGACGCGCTCTGGGACGCCTCGGCGCGGCTGGACCGGATCGCGCGCATCGTCCGCTGCCTCAACGACGAGCTGGGCGTCCTGGAGACGCTGACGCCCGACTCGTACCAGACGATCCGGCGGCATCTCGGGAACGGCAGCGGGCAGGAGTCACCGGGGTACAACCGGCTGCGCGTGGCGGCCCAGTACATATCGGACGCGCTCGACCGGCTGACCGCCCGCCGCGGGGTTTCGGCCACGGATGTCTACCAGGCGCGGGACGCCCGGCACAGTGACCTGAAGCGCACGTTCGAGCTGCTCCTCGACGTGGACGAGGCCTACCAGATGTGGCTCGTCACCCACTTCATGCTCGTCCGCAGGACGATCGGCATCAGCCGGGACACCGCGGCGCTCGACGGCGTGCCGACGCAGGTGCTGACCGGCCGCATGACACAGCCCCTCTTCCGGCAGCTGTGGAAGGTACGCGAGGAGATGACCGCCACCTGGAAACGCGACGGCGGGTACGCGCCCGGAGAGTCCAGGCACGCGGAGAAGGGCTCCTGATGACCCGCACCGACGACAGCGCCGCGAACCCCGTCGGCGACGGCGCCCCGAACCTCATCGACGGGACGGGCGGCGCGGACCACGACCGGATGGTGAGGTCGCTGCGCGCCGAGTTCCCGCTGCTCGACACCTGCGTCTACCTCAACAGCAACTCCACCGGCGCCGTCCCTCGCGGTGTGGAGGAGGTGCTGCGCCACTACTGGCGGACGCTGACCAGGTGGCGGGACGAGGTGTGGGGCGACTGGCTGGAACAGACGTCGGCCTACACCGACGCCCTCGCCGCCTTCCTCGGCGCACCCCCGGGTTCCGTCGTGACCGACGTGAACCTCAGCACGCTGCTCGCCCGGATCGGCACCTGCCTGGACTTCGGCGGCCCGCGGAGCAAGGTGGTCACCACCGGCTTGGAATTCCCCACGGTGCCGCTCATCTGGCAAGGGTTCGCCCGGTACGGGGCGGAGCTGGAGATCGTGGGTTCGGGCCCCGGGTTCGACGAGGCCGCGCTGGAGGCCGCCATCGACGAGCGGACCCGGTGCGTGTGCGTCTCACACGGCAGCTATTCCACCGGAGCGCTGCTGGACCTGCGGCGGATCGTCGCCAGGGCCCACAGCGTGGGCGCGTACGTCATCGTGGACGCCTACCAGACCGTCGGCACGGTTCCCCTGGACGTCACCGAACTGGGCGCCGACTTCGTGCTGGGCGGCGCCCACAAGTGGATGTGCGGCGCCGCCACCGCGTTCCTGTACGTGCGCCCCGACCTCATTGCCGACCTGCGACCCGCGGCGACCGGCTGGCTGGCCGGCGCCGACCCGACCTCCTTCCGCTCACCGGTCGTGTTGGCCGGGGACGCCCGCCGCCTGGCCTCCGGCACACCGGTGCCGCTGGGACCGATGATGTCCAGGATCGGCCTCGACCTCCTGTCCGGCATCGGCGTCGAGACGATCCGCGGGCACTCGCTGGCGTGCACCGGCCGGGTGCTGGAACGCGCGGACGCGGCCGGAATCGAGGTGGTGACCCCGAGGGAGCCACACCGGCGCGGCGGCGTCGTCTGCCTGCGATTCGACGGGGACGAGCGGGTGAGCAGGTCACTGGTCGACCGGGGCATGGTGTGCAGCTGGCGCGGCTCCCTGCGCGTGGCGCCCCACATCTACAACACGATCGCCGAGGTCGACGCCTTCATGGACGCCGTCGAGACGGAACGGGAGCGGATCACCGCATGAGCGTCACCCCCCTGTCGCCACGGGCTCTGCTGAGCCTCCTGGCCAACGGTACGAAGGCGATGGACGTCGTGGAGACCGCGCTGCGCCTCGGCCTGCTCGACGCCCTCGAACCCGGTGCCGAGACCGGCACCCGGACGGACACCCGGACGGACACCCGGACGGACAGCATCTCCCTGTCCGACCTCAGCGTGCGGCTCGGCGTCGTACCCGGCCGGCTGTACAAGATGCTCGACTGCCTGGAAAGCCTCGGTTTCGTGCACCGGGAGCAGAGCGGCGACGACCTGGGCCTGGCCCGCTACCGGGCGGTCCCCGGCCTGAGGCAGGCGGCGGAGGCCGTCGCCGGTCCCGGCTCGTTGGAGCGCGACCGCGACCGGTATCCGTGGCGCCTGCTCCACGGCAGGCTCGTCGACGTCCTGCGCGGCGAGATGTCGATCCCCGCGGCCACCTTCGGCTGGCCACCGCGCGACGAGGAGCGACTGGCCGACTTCGAGCAGAGCATGGCCGCGGGTCTCGGCCCCGTCATCGAGACGTTCCGCGCGCACGCCGGGCGGCTGTGGGGCGAGCGGGCGCTCCGGCTGCTCGACGTCGGCGGCGGTGACGGCACCCTCGCCGCCCACCTGCTGGCATGCTCGCCCGCCCTCCAGGTGGACGTGTTCAACCTTCCCGCGGCGGAACCGCTGGTGGGCCGTACGAGGAAGGAGAGCGGTCTCGGCGGGCGGCTCGGATTCGTCGCCGGAGACTTCCTCGACGGCCCCCTGCCCGACGGGTACGACGCGCTGTCGTTCGTCCGCGTCCTGCACGACTGGCCGGTCTCCACAGCACGGGCGCTGCTGCGGAAGGCCCACACGGCCCTCGTCCCCGACGGGCGGATTCTGATCTGCGAGGAGTTCAGGACCCCCGACCGGCTCGCCGGGCAGTTCTTCTGGTCGTACTTCCTCATGGGCGTCGACAGCTGCGTCAGCCGCCTCTACGAGATCGAGCACTACGCGCGGCTGCTCGAAGAGAGCGGCTTCAGGGACGTCACCGTCCTGCCGGGCCCCTTCGAGCTGATCACCGCGACCCGTTGACCCCGCGGGGTCCGCCCGGCGGACCCCGCCGCCCTTCATCGAGATCGTCTGGTCCGATGTGGCCGAACCTCGCGCGCGAACCCGGGCCGGTGCACTGGAAGGCGTACGGCCACGGCCGGGGATCACGACTCCTGGAGTACGGCAGGTGCCTCCCGGGGAGGGACGCGCGGGCGGTGACCGCGCCGGAAGCATGAGCGGCATGGAGACGCTCGATCTCGCCCGCCTGCAGTTCGCCGTGACCTCGGGGGCACACTTCCTGTTCGTGGCCCTCACCCTGGGCCTGGCCACGGTGCTGGCGGTCACGCAGACCCGGGCGACGCTGACGCGTTCCGACACGCAGCTGCGGATGACCCGGTTCTGGGGACGGCTGTATGTGATCAACTACGCGATGGGCATCCTCACCGGGCTGGTGATGGAGTTCCAGCTCGGGATGGCCTGGAGCGGGCTGACGCACTTCGCGGGGAACGTGTTCGGCGCCTCACTGGCGATGGAGACCCTCGTCGCCTTCTTCATCGAGTCCACCTTCCTGGGCCTGTGGATCTTCGGCTGGGACCGGCTGAACCGCTGGGCGCACCTGGGCGTGATCTGGGTGGTCACGATCACCGCCTACGCCTCGGCGTACTGGGTCCTCGTCGCCAACGGCTTCCTGCAGAACCCGGTCGGTGCCGAGGTCGTGGACGGGACGCTGCGGCTCACCGACGCGGTGGCGGTGCTCACCAACCCCGACGCGCTCCTCGCGTTCGCCCACATCCTCTCCGGTGCCCTGGTGACCGCCGGGTTCTTCCTCGCCGGGGTGAGCGCCTACCACCTGCGCCGCGGGACGGCCGAGCAGGAGTTCTTCCGCAGGTCCCTGCGGATCGGCGTGTTCACCACGCTGCCCGCGCTGCTGGTCAACGCCACGTTCGGCGGCGTGCAGTTCCCGTCCCTCCAGCCGATGAAGACCGCCGTCTTCGGCGGGCGGGAGGCGGAGATCTCCCGGTTGCAGGCCGAGATGGTCGCCACCCACGGTCCGGGGGACTACATCCCGCCCGTCGCGCCGACGCAGATCAGCGCCATGATCATGCTGGGTGTCTTCACGGTGCTGCTGCTCGTGTCGGCGCTGAGCGTCCTGCTCGCCTCGTTCCGCCGGATGGTCCTGGGGGCGCGGGCCTGGCACCTGCTGCTGATCGCGATGATCCCGCTGCCGTTCGTCTCCATGATCGCCGGCTGGGTGTTCAGGGAGGCGGGCCGCCAGCCCTGGATGGTGAACGGCCTGCTGACGACCGAGGACGCGCTGAGCGACCTGTCGCCGGGCACGATCTGGGTCTCGCTGATCGCCTTCATCACGCTGTCCGTCCTGCTGATGGCCGTCAACGCCTGGATCCTGGCGCGCAGCGCCCGCCAGGGCCCCGAGGCACCCGCCACCGGCCCGGCACCGGCCGAGCCGACTCCGGTCCTGGCCTTCTGACAGCCCCGCTGTCCACCGGCCTTCGTAAAGGGAAATCGCTATGGAAATCGCCCTGCTCGCGTTCTTCGCGGTCGGCTACTTCGTCCTCGCGGGCGCGGATCTCGGGGTCGGCATGCTGCTGCCGTATCTCGGCCGCACCCCCGAGGAGCGCGGCCGGGTGCTCGGCTCCATCACCCCGTTCTTCCTGACGAACGAGGTCTGGCTGGTCACGGCGGTGGGCGTACTGATCGGCGCGTTCCCCGTGCTGGAGGGGGAGCTGCTCAGCGGGCTGTACCTGCCGTTCGTCGCGTTGCTGCTCGGCTGGGTCGCCCGCGACGCGGGGATCTGGCTGCGCGGGCGGGTGGACCGGGCCGCCTGGCGGGCCCGGTGCGAGGGCGCCGTGGTCGCGGGCAGCTGGCTGGCGGTGCTGAGCTGGGGGCTCATCCTCGTCGGGATGGGCGACGGGTTCACCGTCGGTCTCGGCGCGCTGGTCGCCGCTCCGCTGGGGGCCGTCCTGTTCGCCGCCCACGGGCTGGCGCTGGCCGGGCTCCGGCTCGACGGCGCCCCTCGGGAGCGGGCCCGGCGGTTCGCCGGGCCCTCGGCCGGGCGTGCGGTCTACGCCCTGACGTCGGCCGGGATGGCTCTGGCCTGCCTGCTGGCCGGGGCCCGCCTGCCACTGGCGGAGCACCTGGCGGACTCGGCGACGCTCACCCTGCTCACTCCCTCGATGGTGCTGCTCACTCCCCTGCTGGTGGCGTCACAGGTGTGGCTGTGGTGGCTCTTCGGCCGCGTCCAGGTCAGGCAGTGATCATGAAAGCCAGCCCGAGCAGCACTGCCACGGGGATGACCCAGACCACGGCCTCGATTGCGAACTCCTTGTACACGGCGAGCTTCTCCCTTTTATCCACGAAAGCGGTGAAGCGCAGCATATGCGCACTTGGCGGCATCCTCACACCCGGGTTGGCGACCCGCCTCAGCGGGATGACGGCGCCAGGTAGTGGAAACTCGGTCTTTGGTGCATCAGGAAATCGTGGTGGGAGATGTTCCAGGCGTAGGCGCCCGCCATGGTGAACTCCACCCGGTCACCGGGCTTCAGCGCGACGGGCACCCGGCGGGCCAGGATGTCCTTGGGGGTGCAGAGCTGGCCGACGATCGTGATCGGCTCGCCGGGCTCCGTGATGACCAGCGGCTGGTCGTGGCCCTTGGTGGCGGGGGTGCGGATGTGGTGGGTCCCGCCCGCCACGACCGCGAACAGCTCGCCGTGGACGCGCTTGACGTCGATGACGCGCGTCACGTAGCGCCCGCAGTAGACGGTCAGCGAGCGCCCGGGTTCGATCCTGAGCGTCTCACCGGGACGGCGCAGCCGCCCGAGGCCCTCCCCGTAGGCCTGCCAGTCGAACCGCGTCCCGGGGTCGGCGTACGAGACGGCCATGCCGCCGCCGAGATTGATCTCACCCGCCCCCAGCGTCCGCGCGTAGTCCAGGACCGCCGCCGCCAGCTCCAGCATCCGGGGCGCGTCGAGCCCGCTGGCCAGGTGGGCGTGGATCCCGCGCAGCCGTACGGCGTCCTGGGTCTCAAGCAGCGCGACGCACTCGGCGATCCCCGCGGGATCCATCCCGAACGGCGTGGCGCCGCCGCCCATCGCCAGCGAGGCCCCCTCGATCGGGATGTCCAGATTGACCCTGAGCAGCACGTCGGCGGAGCGACCGGAGGCGAGCAGGCGGCGCAGCTCGCCGGGACTCTCCACATGCAGGCGGGTGACCTCGCTGAACAGCTCGTCGTCCGTCTTGCCGGGGCCGCCCAGCGCGACCGGCGCGTCCGGGAAGTGCTCCCGCACATGCGCGAGCTCCCCGCCGGAGGCGACCTCGAAGCCGTCGAGGTGCGGAGCGAGCGTCCGCAGCAGCTCCGGGTCGGGGTTGGCCTTGACCGCGTAGTACAGCTCGACGTCTCCCAGCGCGGCCCGGACGGCCCCGGCATGGGCGTCGAGCTCGGCCAGGTCGTAGACGTAGGCGGGTAACCGCCCGGCGGGAACGGACACCGAGGTCCGCGTCGTGGCCGTGACTGTCACAGGCGTTCTCTCCGATCTCAACGGTACGGGGAGCCGGATCTCGACGATCAGGCAGTGGACGGGCGTGACGGGCAGGCCGGTCGGAACTCGTCGTACCCGGAGACCTGGCCGATGTGACCTGCGCCTGCCGGCAGGCCGGTCAGAACTCGTCGTCCCCGGAGACCTGGCCGATCGAGAAGATGTGCCTGTTCGCGGCGCAGATCGTCTCCAGGACGTGGACCGGCGTGTCCTCTCTGGAGTATCCGGCTCGAAGGACCTGCACGACCCACTCCCCCGGTTCGAGTTCCAGGGTGTCGTACTCGAAGGATGTCGGCGGGCGAGCCGTCAGGTTCTCCTCGGCATGGCCGAAGACGTGCCCGAGGGCGACCAGCGCCGACTGGAGCGACGGCTTGACGAACTCGGGCTCGGCGATGCGCGTCCCCCCGAACAGGTCCGCCCGGAAGTAGCTGGTGGCGATCCGTACCGGAACCTCGTCGGCCGTCATCATCTTCCGGCGGGCGATCACCTCGGTGCCGGGCTCGACGCGCAGGCAGGCCGCCACGTGATCACTCGCCGGCTCCGGGCCGACATAGAGCATTCTGCGGTCCGGCTTGATCCCCTGCCGCTCCGCCTCGACGAGAAAGAGGGACGCGGAGGCGCGCACGGCGGGGTCGGTCGGCAGCGCCCGCCGGACCAGCACCTTCGGCACGCGGGCCGCCGCTCCCTCGGGGGCGCGGGCCGCCGGCCCCTTCCGCATCTGGGATATCCGGCCCGGGGAGACGCCCAGGTGTGCCCCTATCTCCTCCAGGCCCATGCCGGAGTCACGAGCCTCGGCGATCGCCTGGCGGCGCATCTTCGCCGCCTCCTCCAGGCGCTCCTGCTCCTCGGTCATGAGACGGCCCAGAACCCGTGCGCGCTCGATGGGGTCACTCAGCTCGGAAACATCACGCAGCGTATTCAGATCCATCCGGGACCGTTCTCCTCGCGCTCGACACCGAATGGGATTTTAGCCCCCCTACAGCAAGAGAAACCGCAGCCGGGACAGCGACCCTGCGACACAGCGAGGAAAGTCACCTCGGCGCCGCCCAGGATGACGACGATGACTGACTGTAATGTTGTGACCACACCCGAAGGAGGCTGTCGACGATGACAGATGCGAGTGCCGAGGAGCAGGGCGTCGTCGCCGAGCGGCTCAGGTTCGGGACGGGCCTCGCCGAGAGCGAGCGTCAGGGGATCATCGAGCGGTTGGCCGGGCTGGGAAAGCGGCTGCTCTCCTATCCCGGTGACGCGGTGGAGCTGCGGCTGAGCGTCAAGGACCGCGACACGCCCCAGCAGCGGGTGACGCTCGAATGCGTGCTCCCGGGCACGGAGCCGCAGGTGGCCCACTCCTATGAGCAGGATCTGCCCGCCGCGCTCGCGGAGGTCCGCGACGAGCTGATCCACCGGCTGGACAGGCTCAAGACCAGGCGGGACCCGCGCCGCGACCACCCGCACCGGCCCTGAGCCACGACACCCCGGCGGTCGCCCCCGCCGTTGTGAGCTCAGGTCAGCTCCCGGCCGAGCCGTCCTTCGGGGGCGCCTCGGGGGCGGAGGCGCTGAGCCAGCGGGTGCCGTACGGCTCCAGGGTGAACTTCACCCGGCCACTGGCGGGCAGCCTGATGGTGCCGTCCACCAGCAGGTCGACCAGGACCTCGCAGTGGTCGAGACCGTCGAGCGTCAGCTCCACCTGAGCCTCGCGGTCGGCGAAGTTGTGGACGGCGACCACGGTGCGGCCCTCGGCGCCGGCCCGGTGGGCCAGCACCGCCTCGTCCCCGGCGTCCAGGACCTCGTAGCCGCCCCAGGCCAGCTCGGGCGACTCCCGGTAGCGCTCGGTCAGCAGCATGATCCAGCGCAGCAGCGAGTCGGGGTCGCGACGCTGGTCGGCGACGTTGACGTTGCGCGGGCCGTACTTGCCGGTGGGCGAGGCCACCGGGGTCTTCGGGTCTGCCGAGAAACCCCCACCGGCCGACCACTGCATCGGGACCCGGACGGCCATCCGCCCCTCGGCCTCCAGGTTCTCGCCGAGGCCGATCTCCTCACCGTAGAAGAGCACCGGCGTGCCCGGCATGGAGAACAGCACGCTGTAGGCCAGTTTGAGTCTCCGCATGTCCCCGTCGAGCATCGGCGGGAGGCGGCGGCGCAGGCCCCGGTCGTAGACCTGCATGGTCTTCTGGGGTCCGAAGGCGTCGAAGACCTCCTGCTTCTGCGACTCGGTGAGCTTGTCCAGGGTCAGCTCGTCGTGGTTACGGAGGAACATGGCCCACTGGGAGTCGTCGGGCGGCTCGGGCCGCTCGCGCAGGGCGTCGGCGAGGAGTTCGGGGTTCTGGCGGGCCATCGACAGGTGGAACCGCTGCATGGCGATGAAGTCGAAGCACATGGTGACCTCGTCGCCGTTTCCGCTGTCGCCGAAGAACGTCATCAGATCCGGGTAGGGCAGGTTGACCTCGCCCAGCAGGATCGAGGTGCCGTCCCGGCGGTTCATGAAGGCGCGCAGGTCGGCGAGGAACTCGTGCGGGTCACCGCCGATGTCCTCGATCAGGAACGGCACCGCGTCCACCCGGAAGCCGGACAGGCCGAGCTCCATCCAGAAGCCGAGGATGCGTGCGATCTCGTCGCGGACCTCCGGGTTGCCGGTGTTCAGGTCGGGCTGGAACCGGTAGAAGCTGTGGTAGTAGTACTGGCCGGTCTCCTCGTCCAGCTCCCAGAGACTGTCCTCCTTGTCGGGGAAGACGATCGCGCCGGGGTCCACCGGACCTGGCTCGTCCCGCCAGATGTACCAGTCGCGCTTGGCGGAGTCCCGGCTGGAGCGGGCCTCGGCGAACCAGGGGTGCTCGTCGGAGGTGTGGTTGACCACCAGGTCGGCGATCACCCGCATGCCGCGGTCCCTGGCCGTCCTGACGAACTCCACGAAGTCCCCCAGGCTGCCCAGGCGGGGGTCGACCGAGTAGAAGTCGCTGATGTCGTAGCCGTCGTCGCGGCTGGGGCTGGGAAAGAACGGCATCAGCCAGACGCAGGTCACCCCGAGCCGCTCCAGGTGATCGACCTGCTGGGTGAGGCCACGGAAATCACCGATGCCGTCACCGTTCCCGTCCTTGTAGGTCTCCACGTCCAGGCAGTAGACGACCGCGTTCTTCCACCACAGGTCGGCTGTATGGGTGAGTCGCATGCGTCCGCACTACCCTCTCTTTGCGCGTTTATGGGGTAATGCACCCCGGAGTTGACCTGAGGGGGATCGCAGCGGCTCCGAAGGGCTACGGTGGACAGCGATGACGGCCAGGAGGAGATCATGCGACAGCTGAGGCGCGGCGCGCCCTTCGGCTGGTTGCTGACCCTGCTGCTGCCGCTGCTGGTCTCCGGAGGGCTGGGCGGGGGAACCGCCGCCCTCGCCCGGCACACCGCGGTCGTCCAGGCCGTCGGCGAGCATCAGCCGCTGTCGCGCCCGCTCCTGGACGGCGTGCAGCGGCACTCCCTGGTCTCCGGATTCGCCGGCACCGGGTCCGGCCTGGGCGGCGGGGGCGGCCACCCGCTCACGACCCCGCCCACCGACCTCCGGCACCTGTTCCTCGCCGCCGGCCCGCTCACCCGCCCGGCGGGTGACGAGGACACCCGCCCGCTCGCGGCCCTGCTCGTCAGGCCGGGGCGCGCACCGCCCGCCTCCACAGCCGGCTGAAACACCCCGGAACCGCTCCGGGTCTCTTCGCCGTACGTGAAAACGCCTCCGCCGCGAGCGAAGACGTCTTTTCCCGTACCCGGAGAACGCCTTCTCCCCAGCCGAAAGGCGTTCTTGCCGTACGCGAAGCGTGCCGCCGTCCCTGAACGCTCCTTCGGCGTGACCGAGGACAACTCCCCCAGCCTGTGGAGGCTTCCATGTCGCGTGCCCCGGTGGTACGCGCGATAGCGGCGCTCGCCGTCATCGCCACCTCGTTGTACATAGCCCTGACAATGTCGCCGCGCCTCGGTCTCGACCTGCGCGGCGGCACCCAACTCGTACTGGAGACCAAGGACTCGCCGACGGTCAAGGCCGACGCCGCGGCCACCGACCGCACCCTTGAGGTGCTCCGCCGCCGGGCCGACGGCCTGGGCGTGGCGGACGCGCCGCTGGCCCGCTCCGGCGAGCGGCGCATCATCGTGGAACTGCCGGGTGTGCAGGACCCGACCAAGGCCGCCGAGGTCATCGGCAAGACCGCGCAGCTCACCTTCCACCCCGTCCTCGGCGCCCCCGACCCGGGAGCGGAGACCAAGCCGGGCAAGGGAGAGCAGATCCTGCCCGACGATCGCGGCGCCCCGCTGCACATCGGGCCGGCCGCCCTCACCGGTGACGGCGTCGGCGGTGCCGAGGCCGGGATCGACGCCCAGCTGGGCAGTGGCTGGTTCGTCACCGTCGACTTCCGCGATCAGGGACGGGCGGCGTGGGCCAAGCTGACCGGCGAGGCGGCCTGCAACGAGCCGGGCGACCCCAGGCGCAGGATCGCCATCGTGCTCGACTCCAAGGTGATCGTCTCCCCCCAGGTGAACGAGGACGTGGGCTGCAAGGTCGGCCTGCCGGGTAACACCACCCAGATCACCGGCGCCTTCACCGCCGAGGAGGCCTCGGACCTGGCCTTGCTGATCAAGGGCGGCTCGCTGCCGGTGCCCGTCGAGATCGTCGAGCAGCGGACCGTCGGCCCGACGCTCGGCGCCGCCGCGATCAAGGCCAGTGCCTGGGCCGCGGTCATCGGCATCGCGCTCACCGCGCTGTTCATCATCGTGATCTACCGGCTGGCGGGCTTCCTCGCCGCCATCGCCCTGGCCTGCTACGCCCTCATCTCGTACGCGGCACTGGTGGGGCTCGGCGCCACGCTCACCCTGCCGGGACTGGCGGGCTTCGTGCTGGCGATCGGCATGGCCGTCGACGCCAACGTGCTGGTCTTCGAACGGGCACGCGAGGAGTACGCCGAGACGCCCAACCTCGGAGGCTCGCTGGAGAAGGGGTTCCGCAACGCGTGGAGCGCGGTGGCCGACTCCAACATCACCACCCTGCTCGCCGCCGGGCTGCTGTTCTTCCTGGCCTCCGGCCCGGTACGCGGCTTCGGCGTCACGCTGAGCATCGGTGTGATCGCCTCGCTGATCACCGCGATGGTCATCACCCGCGTCCTGGCCCAGTGGGCGGTGAGGTTCAAGGTGGTGTCCGCACGACCGCAGATCACCGGCCTGTCCAACATCGGGCGGGTCCGCACTTGGCTGAACATCCGCAAACCGGACCTGATGAGCCGCCGCGCCGGGTACTTCGCGATCACCGGCCTGCTGGTGGCCGCGTCCGTGGCCGGGGTGGCGGTGCGGGGGCTCAACTTCGGGGTGGAGTTCACCGGGGGCAGGCTCGTGGAGTACTCCACGACCACCCCGATGAGCGCCGACGCCGCCCGCGAGCTGGTCAGCAAGGCCGGGTTCCCCAACGCGGTGGTGCAGGCCTCCAATGAGGACATCTCCGTACGGACGGGTCAGATCACTCCCGCCGAGGTAGTGAAGATCGAGGAGGCGCTGGAGAGCGAGGGTGGCCAGGTCACCAAGGAGCGCGACGAGCTCATCGGGCCGAGCCTCGGGGACGAGCTGCGCCGCAACGCGCTGATCGCGCTGGGCGTCGCGCTCGCCGCACAGCTCGCCTACCTCGCCTTCCGGTTCCGCTGGACGTTCGGCCTGGCCACGGTGGTGGCCCTGGTCGCCGACGCGGCGGTCGTGATCGGCGCGTTCGCCTGGCTGGGCAAGCCGGTGGACGGGGTGTTCCTGGCCTCGATGCTCACCGTGATCGGCTACTCGGTCAACGACAAGGTCGTGGTCTTCGACCGGGTCCGCGAGCTGTGGGGTGCGCGGCCGAAGAGCTCGTTCGCCGAGGTGGTCAACACCTCGATCCTGCAGACCGTGCCCCGTACCGTCAACACCGGTCTGGGCGCGCTGTTCATCCTGGCCGCGCTGGCGGTGCTCGGTGGCGACTCGCTGACCGACTTCGCGGTGGCGCTGCTGATCGGGATCATCGTCGGCACGCTCTCCTCCGCGCTGGTCGCGGGGCCGGCGGCGATCGAGCTGGAGAAGCGCAAGCCCGGCGCGCCGCCACGGCCCAAGCGGAAGGGCCCGGCTCCCGCCCGCCAGGGTTCGGGCGCCGTGCTCTGAGTGGCGGGGAACACCGGGCCGGAACGCGTTCCGGCCCGGTGTCCGGTGGGCGGCTCCTCGCAGGATCTGGGAGGAGCCGTCCACCTCCATGACTTTCCCACTAACCCTACAGATGATAGGTGAATTTATACACAAAACTATTTCGATGGGGAATTAAAGCCGCTTTTTTCTGGGAGGCCGAGGCGCCCGGCGGGGCACAACACTGGTGCGAGATCTTCGGCCGTTAAAGCAGAGCGGTCACGAACACGGGGAGCAAGCATGAGCCATGCGGTGAAGATGAACCCTCAGGTACAGAAGAGCATTGACATGTGCCTGGAGAGCCACAGCCGTTGCGAGCAGACCATGACCTACTGCCTCATGCAGGGGGGTCGGTACGCCGACATGGCGCTGATAGGCCCGCTCATGGACTGCGCCGACATGACCCGCCTCTGCGCGGACATGATGATGCGCCAGTCGCCGATGGCGAAGGAGATGGCCACGATGTGCGCGAAGGCCGCGAACAAGTGCGCCGACGCGTGCATGTCCATGGAGAACGACCCGATGATGAAGGAGTGCGCCGACGCGTGCCGGTCATGGGCCGAGGCGTGCCGGACGATGGCGAACGCGCGGTCCTGAGCCGTCGACCGGCTCTCAACACCACTCACGGATCCTCCAGCCATAGGGCGCGGAAAAAGGGGCGCCGCCGATCGAATCGGCGGCGCCCCTGCCCGTGCGGTACCCGGACAGAGGTAATCCTCCGGGTTCGGCCGAGAAGGGCACCCTGAATGCCGCTAGTGTGCTTGCCGTCTGATTTCCCTGCTGCCTAAGGCGGATGCGATCGTGGCGGACGACTACGCGACAACTTTCAAGATCGTCGATGTTGACGGTGACGGCCTCATCTCGGTCCCCGAGCTGACCAGGCTCATGGAGGTGCTCGGCCAGCCGATCACCCCCGAGGCGGCCGCGGCGGCCGTCGTCAGGATCGACCAGGACGGTGACGGCCTCATCTCCCTGGATGAGTTCGCCGGCTATCTCGCCCAGACCAGGGGCTGACCGACCTGATCCGATCGGGGCGCCCGGACCCTGAACCGGGCACCCCGATCAGGTCCGGTCCCACCACCGCCGGCGCCCGACCGATCTCGGCCTCGTCACCGGCCCGCCCCGCCGGCTCGGGTTCCGCCGGCAACCGGTCTCACGGCCGCCTCCCGTACCCCTTGGCCAGGCACGGGACCGCTCAGCCCCGATCAGTCCCTCCCGTCGAAGACATCACATGTTGCATTTGAGACAAGAACAAGCGTTTGCTAATTGTCCAAAGTGTCAATTAGGTGAGAATCTGAGGCGCACTCCGACAGGAGGGTCCATGGCGACAAAGGAACACACCCGGATCGCTGTCCCCGGCTTGAACGGCCGAAGAGCGAGATCTCACGACCTGCCCGACCAGCGGCTGTGGCGTTCGGCTCCGGCCAACGTCGCCAGGCTCCTGAGGCCGGGCCTGGCCCAGGTCGCGCACCAGGTGATCGACGAGATCACGGCGCGGATCCCCGAGTATGCCCGGCCGGCCGACACGAACTACATCAAGGTCATCAGGCTGGCCGTGGACGAGGCCCTGCGCCAGTTCGTCGACCGGATCGAGAACCCCAACGCGCCGTGGGAGCCCGACGTCTTCCGGACGATCGGGCGCGGCGAGGCCAACGAGGGCCGCAACCTTGACCCCCTGCAGACCGCGATGCGCCTGGGCGCCCGGGTCGCCTGGCGGCGGCTCACCGAGCAGTCCGAGCAACTCGGCCTCACCCCGCAGCACCTCTACGACCTGGGGGAGGCCATCTTCGTCTATCTCGACCAGCTGGCCGACGCCGCGGCCGAAGGGTTCGAGGAGGCCAGGGCCCGCGCGGCCGGGGAGATCGAGCGCCGCCGCCACCGGCTGATGGACCTGCTGCTCAGCCAGCCGGCCGCGTCCCCCGACGCGATCGCCGACCTGGCCAAGACCGCCGGATGGCGGCTGCCCAAGACCGTGGCCGGGGTCGCGCTGGAGGAGCATCCCGGTGGTTACCGTCCCCCCTCACTGCCGCCGGACGTGCTGGCCGGCCTCGACCGGCCGGGGCCCTGCCTGATCGTGCCCGACCCCGACGGCCCAGGGCAGGCCCAGACCCTGGAGAAAAGCCTGCGCGGCTGGAAGGCGGCCGTGGGTCCCGCAGTCCCGCTGGCCGCCGCCGCGACCTCACTGCGCTGGGCCCGCGAGGCGCTCAACCTGCACAGGCGCGGCGTGCTCACCGAGCAGCGCGGCCTGCTCCGCTGCTCCGACCACATGGCCACGCTGATCGTGTTCAAGGATGAGGAGCTGGTCACCGCGCTCACCAAGGTGCGGCTGGCGCCCCTGGCCCACCTGCGGCCCAACCAGCAGGACCGGCTGGCGGAGACGCTGCTGGCGTGGTTGAGGCACGGCCGGGGTGCCGGGGAGGTCGCCGCCAGGCTCCACGTGCACCCGCAGACCGTGCGCTATCGCCTGCGGCAACTGGAGGAGCTGTACGGCGACCAGCTCAGCGACCCGGACGTCCGGTTCGAGCTGGAGATCGTCCTGCGGGCCCGCCAGTCCGCCGCCGCCGGAACGGCCTGATCACCGCGGACGCCCCGGGAAGCCGGAAACGGTCTGATCACCGCAGACCGGAAACGACCGACCGCGGTGGCTGAACCGGCAGATACCAGGCGGATACCCGGCAGCCGGGCTGTCCATGAGCTCCGGGTGACCGGCGTCGCCATGGCCGGTCTTGCCTGGCCGGTCCTCAGTGGGCGTTTCGAACTCGGAAAGTTCGGCGCGGGGTGATGGGAGGAGAGGTCAGGAGCCGCGCGGGGCTACCAGTCCGGATTCGTAGGCGAGGATCACGAGTTGAGCGCGGTCACGGGCGTGGAGCTTGGCCATGGCTCGGTTGATGTGGGTTTTCGCAGTCTGCGGGCTGATCACCATACGCTCGGCGATCTGGTCGTTGGACAGGCCCCGCGCGACCAGGACGACGGCCTCGCGTTCGCGGTTGGTCAGTTCTTTCAGCCCCGTGCCGGTACCGGTGTCGAGCGGCTGGGTGACGTACCTGTCGATGAGCCTACGGGTGATCGACGGGGCGAGCAGCGCGTCGCCGCGCGCGGCGACGCGTACGGCGTGCAGGAAGTCTTCCGGCTGGATGTCCTTGACGAGGAATCCGGCTGCGCCGGCGCGCAGCGCGTTGAAGACGTATTCGTCGAAGCCGTAGTTGGTCAGGATGACGACGTGCACCCCGGCCAGGGCCGGGTCCGCAGCGATGCGCCGGGTCGCCTCGATGCCGTCGACGACCGGCATCTGGATGTCGATGAGAGCGATGTCGGGCAGATGTTCCCTGGCCAGGGCCAGGCCCTCCATCCCGTCGCCGGCCTCGGCCACCACCTCGATGTCGTCCTCGAGGTCGAGGAGCGCGCGGAATCCGCTGCGCAGGAGCGGCTGGTCGTCGACCAGCAGGACACGGATCATGACGTTCGGTCCACGGGAAGTTCAGCCTGGACGGTGAAGCCTCCCTCGCTGCGCGGCTCCGCGCGCAGCCGGCCGCCGAGGGCGGTGACTCGTTCGCGCATCCCGAGCAGCCCGACGCCGGGCACCGGGGCGGTGTCCGGCGTGGCCTTGCCGTCGTCATCGATGCGTATCGCGAGCGCGTCCGGACGGCAGTCGATCCGGACCGACGCGGTAGCGGCGGCGGCATGGCGGGCGATGTTGGTGAGCGACTCCTGAACGATCCGGTAGACGGTCCGGCTCACCGCGGCCGGCACGTCGTGTCGTTGCCCTTCGATCGTCAACGTCGCGTCCAGGCCGATGGTACGGGCCCGTTCCACCAGTTCCGGGACGTGGTCGAGCCCACGCGGCGGGGTCGTGTCGTCCTCGCGCAGCGCCTGCAGGGTCGCGCGCAGCTCCCGGGTCGCCTCGCGTCCGGCCTGCTGGATCGCCAGCAGGGCCTCCGGCACCTGTTCGCCACGCCTGCGGGCCACGTGGACGGCGACTTCGGCCTGCACCTTGATGATCGAGATCTGGTGGGTGAGCGAATCGTGCAGTTCCCGCGCGATGTGCAGCCGCTCCTCATCGGCGCGGCGCCGCGCGGTCTCCTCCCGGGTGCGCTCGGCTTCCTCCGCCCGCCGCTCGGCCTGCCGCAGTGCCTCACCCGCGGCGCCCGCGGCGATCAGCCAGGCTATCTCCAGGGCGCCTCGGGCCTGCGCGAGCGCCTCGCCCGTGTCGTGCAGACCCGCGGCCAGGGCCGCGAGGGGGAGAGCGGCCAGCATGAGCACGCTCACCGCCACCGTGATGGTGCGGTGTCCCGCCCGTACGGCCGCGTACACCGCGCACAGGTACGCAACGGCAGGCACGTCGAAACCGGCCGCCTGGTAACCCACCGCGCACAGCCCGGTGACGGCCAGGACGGGAACCGGAGCCCGGCGGCGCGCGGCCAGCACCAGGCCGCCGGCCGCCAGCAGCGCGTAGCCGAACAGGTCTAAGTTCGTGGCGGAGTTCTGCCCGGACAGCCCGGTGACCAGCAGCGTCGCCGCCACGCAGACGGCGATCGCCCCATCTTTGACACCGGCCCGGATACCGGACCGTCCCGTACCCATGCGCGCACCTTAGCCGGATGTCCGCGCGGGCGACTCCTGCGCGCGGATGATCGGCCGGCTACCGCACACGCGGTACCTTCGCGGCTCCTGCGGCGTCCGCGGTAGCCGGCTGCGGCATCGGCGGCAGCGCGAATCGCCTGCGTCCGCTGGACGACCGGCGGTGGGTCCGGCGGGCATGATCAGGCGACGTCCACTCGCAGCAGGAGAAGGAGCACCTCATGTCAGTCCGATCTGTGCTTGCGGTGGCCGGAGCCGCCCTGATCGAAGGTTTCGAGCTTGCCGCACCGGCGGCCGCACACGTCTTGGTCCAGCCGGACCCCGCCGGTGCTTACACCTTGACCGCCGGGCGTCTCTGGTCCTTGGTGGCCGCGCTGCTGGGGCTGGCCGGCGTGGTCGTCGGCGGGCTGGCCCTGGCCCGCTCCGCCGGTCGTATCGGCACCGGCAACGGGCGAAGGGGGGCCATCGTGGCCCTGGTGGCGGGGCTGGCCGGCGCGGTCGTCGGCGGGCTGGTGGTGGCCGCCGCCGACGGTGGCCCCGGCACCGGCTACGGCATAGTCGGGGGCTACGTGGCCCTGGTGGTCGGGCTGATCGCCGTGGTCCTCGGCGGGCTGGCTCTGGCCCGCTCCCACCGCACCGGCGCCCCTACCGGCCCCGGAACAGCCTGAGCCGGTCCTCGCCGATGCGCTCCCTGAGCGCGTGGTCCTCGACGCCGAGGTCCTCGGTGGGCGCCAGGGCGAGCACGCCTACCTTGCCGACGTGCTCGTTGAGCTGCACGGCACGGGCGGCGTCGCCGGTCTCGGCGAGCGGGTAGACGGCCGACAGGGTGGGATGCAGCAGGCCCAGCGAGAGCAGCCGGTTGACCTCGTGGCACTCCTGGTAGTTCGCGCCGTGGGAGCCGACGATCCGCTTGAGCTTCATCCACAGGTGCCGGTTGTCGTAAGCGTGGTCGTAGCCGCTGGACGACCCGCACGTGACGACCGAGCCACCGCGCCGCGCGACGTAGACGGAGGCGCCGAAGGTGTCCTGACCGGTGTGCTCGAAGACGATGTGCGGGTCCTCGCCGACCTGGCGGCGGACCTCGGCGCCGAACCTCCGCCAGGCCTTCTCATCGTCGAGATGCTCGAACTGCGAGCGGTCCACCACGTGTTCGCAGCCCATCCTGCGGAGCAGCTCCGCCTTCTCCGCGGAGCTGACGACGCCCACCGGGATACCGCCGCCGTTCCTCACCAGCTGCACGCCGTACGCGCCGAGCCCGCCGGTCGCCCCCCAGATGAGCACGACGTCGCCCTGCTTCATCCGGGATCCGCGCTCGCTGACCAGCATGCGGTAGGCGGTGGACGCGCACAGCATGTTGCAGGCGGCCTCCTCCCAGGTCAGGTGCCTGGGCTTGGCCAGCAGCTGGGTGGACTTGACCACCGCGAACTCGGCCAGCCCGCCGTAGTTGGTCTCGAACCCCCAGGCCCGCAGGTCGGAGCCGAGCATGGAGTCGGAGTGGCTGATCGGGTCCTGCTCGTCGACGTAGGCGGGCGAGACGACGACCCGGTCACCGATCTTCCAGTGCCGTACCGCGGCGCCCATCCGGACGATCACCCCGGAGGCGTCCGAGCCGAGCACGTGGAAGTCCTTGTCGTGCCGGGGGTCCTCGCGCCCGAACCGCTCCAGGAAGGCGAAGGTGGGGATCGGCTCGAACATGGCCGTCCACACGGTGTTGAAGTTGATCGCGCTCGCCATGACGGCGACCAGCACCTCGTTGGGGCCGAGCTCCGGCATGGGCACCTCGCCCACGTGGACGGATCTGGTGATGTCCTTGTCGACGCCGTTCACGCCGTGCCTGCTCCGGCCGAACATGCCCACCTCACCCTTGCGGGTGTGCGCGGCCCTGAAGGTCGTGGGAACGTCGAGCCGCGCGAGCTCTTCGGGATCGGCGCCGTCGACGACGGCCTGTGCGAGGGTCATTCCTGGCCTCCAAGGTGAGCGGCGATGACTTCGACGTGCGGCGGATCGAGCAGGTTGAGGTGGTGCGAACCGGGGATCGTGACGATCTCCAGTGCCGGGCTGAACGGGCCGAACCCCCGGGAGGGGTCGTCGGCATGGGCGTAGCGGACGTCCTCCACGGCCCACGGGGTCGGTTCCGTCGAGCGGTAGAGCAGCACCCGCCCCGGGTAGCTCCCCGCCCGGTACGCCTCCAGCGCCCGGGTGTCCTCGTGCGAGGTGATCTGGTGCCGCAGGATGGCCTTCCCAAGCAGGTCCAGCACCCCCGACTCGGCGACGCGCGCCTCCACCAGCGCGAGCTGCCCGGCCTCGTCCAGGGCCACCAGCTCCTCGCCGGCGAGGCGGACCCGCACCCCGTAGGTCTCGTCGAGATAGGCGACGAAGTCCGTGTACCGCCGCGCGACGATCTCCGCCCGCTCCGCCGCCTCGACCTCGTCGGGCAGACCCGAGTCGATCATCGCGACCAGTTCCACGTTCTCCGCCCCGAGCCGCCGCGCGATCTCGAACGCCAGGATTCCACCGAACGACCAACCCCCCAGCCGGTAGGGGCCGGAGGGACACACCTTCCTGATCTCCTCCACGTACCGGGCGGCCCGCTCCTCGACCCCGGCCTCGGGGCCGAACACGCCCATGTCCGTCGGCCGCTCCAGCCCGAACACCACCTGCTCGGCGCCGAGCAGCCCCGCCAGCAGCGAGTACACCCCCGTGGTCCCACCCGCCGGATGCCCCAGGAAGAGCGGCACCCGCTCCCCCGCCTCCGTAGGGCGGGCCGCCAGGTAGGCGTGGGCGGCGGGGGTGAGCGGGCGGACGAGGCCACGGGCTGCCTCCTCCTCGTCGATCCCCCGTATTAGGTCGGCCAGCTGGGCACCGGTCCGCAGACCGGCCTGTTCACCCTCGCCCTCGCCCTCGGCGAGCGCACGGCCCGTCTCCCGGCCGAGGACGTCGAGCAGGACCGGCAGGACGTCCTCGGGAATCTCCTCGGTCACCCCCGGCTCGCGCCCGAGTATCCGGGTGAGCGCGGCGACGACCTGCCGCTCCGCCGCGTCCCTCGGCTCCACCTGGCGGGCCGGGGCCGCCGTGCCGCGCAGGCCGAGCTCCGCGGCGACGGCCATGGCCACGTCCCCGAGGGTCGCCCCCTGCAGCATCGGCGCGGCGGGCACCACCACCCCGAAGTCGTGCTCGATCGTGCCGCGCAGCCGGGTGGCCGCCAGCGAGTCGAGGCCCGCCTCGGTGAGCACCGTGTCCTCCTGGAGCCAGGCGACGTCGAACCCCAGCACCGCCGCCGTCCGCTCCCTGATCTTGTCGACCACGATCTCGACGGCCCTGTCCGGCTCCATGCCGGCCAGGGCCTCGGCACCCGCCCAGCCTCCGGCGCTCGCCCCCGCGCCCGCCAGGTCGGCGAAGTACGGCATGCGCGCGATGCCGGGGAACAGCTCGACGGCGGTCGCCACGTCCAGCCGCAGCACGCCCGCCGCGTCCGCCTCGGCGGCGAGAAGCGCCTCCAGCGCCTCGACTCCCTCGCCGGGGGTGATGGGCGAGACGGCGGGCGGCGCCGCCTGGCTCGCCCCGCCGACCTCGGCCCAGGTGCCCCAGTTGATCGTCGTTCCCGGCAGTCCCTCGGACCTGCGCAGGTCGCAGAGCGCGTCCAGCCAGGCGTTCGCCGCCGCGTAGGCGGCCTGTCCGGGCGAGCCGAGCAGCGCGGCCGCCGAGGAGAACGCCACCCACCAGTCCAGGCTCGCGTGCCTGGTCGCCTGGTGCAGTGCCAGGCCACCGTGGACCTTGGCCGACCAGACCCGGTGCAGGTCCGGCGAGCCCACGTCGACGACGAGGCGGTCGTCCAGCACGCCCGCCGCGTGCACCACGCCACGGAGCCACACCCCTCCGTCGATCACGGCCCTGACCAGCCGTACGGCGACCCCCGGCGCGGCCAGGTCGCCGGTCACCACCTGGACGTCGACGCCCAGCTCGCGCAGCCGCTCGATCTCGGCGGCCCCCTCGGCGGACGGCCCCGACCGCCCGCCGAGCACGATCCGCCCCGCGCCCCGCTCGGCCAGCCAGCGGGCCACGACCAGCCCCAGGCCGCCGTACCCTCCGGTGATCAGGTATCCCCCGCCGCGCCGTACCACCGGCGTCGCCCTGCGCCGCCCGACCGTGCCGGACCCGTGGGCCGCGCCGGCACCGGCGCCGGGATCAGGGCCGCCCGCCAGGTCGGGTACGGCGGCGAGACGGGCGGTGTACCGGATGCCGAAGCGCCAGGCGACCTCGTCGTCCGGCTCGTCGGCCGCCAGCTCCGTCAGGAGCGACTCCGTGTCGTCGACGTCCACCAGGCAGGCTCGCAGCTCCGGATGCTCGAAGGCCAGGACCCGGACCAGCCCGCGCAGCGCGGCGGCCCCCGGGTCACCCGGCTCCCCGTCCAGTACGGCCTGTGCCCGGTCGGTGACGATCCTCAGGCGGGTGCCGGCACCGCCGCCGGGCCCCTCACCGGCCCGCGGCCCCACGAGTTCGCGGACGATCGCGGTCACCGCGAGGAGCAGCGCCTCGCTCCCCGCCGGGGTCAGCCCCGCGGGGACGAGCAGCACGACCTCGTCACTCGCCGGTAGTCCGGCCGGGGGCGATGGTACGGGGCGGGTCGCGGTGTGCGGGGCGGGTCGCTGGGCCGGCACCAGGGACGAGGCCGCGGCAGGAGGCGTGGAGAGGCAGGGCATCGTGAGCGTGCGGGCGGCGTGCCCGGCGGCGGCGAGCTCGGTGGCCAGGCGCTCGGCCCGCGGGTTCTCGTCTCCGGCCAGGATGAGCCAGCCACGGGCCCGGAGGGAGTCGAGTCCCCGCTCCGCGGGCCGGGCGTCGGTCCCCGCCTCGGTGGCCCAGAGGCGCCGCACCAG
Source organism: Streptosporangium sp. NPDC002607 (assembly GCF_053592655.1). NCBI lineage: Bacteria > Bacillati > Actinomycetota > Actinomycetes > Streptosporangiales > Streptosporangiaceae > Streptosporangium > Streptosporangium sp. NPDC002607. Next base: position 100,764 of record NZ_JBSFWD010000028.1, on the reverse strand, counting down.
CTTGCCCGCCAGGGGCACCGGTAGCGCGCCGGCCGGGACGTCCCTGGCCAGCAGCCCGACCGGGGTGCCGTCCGGCTCCAGCACCTCGATCTCGACCGGCGTCCCCGCCGGCACGCGTAGCCGTCCGGCCAGCTCGGCCGGGCTCGGTACGGCGGCGACGACGGGCGAGTCCGCGACGATCCTCGCGGTGCCGTACCGGACCCAGACCCCGGCGGCGTTCCTGGCGTCGATCTCGACCTCGCCCGAAGGGGTGAGGGTGGTGGTGACCGTGGCGGGCAGCGGCAGGAAGCCGTTCAGGGTGACGTCGGCCAGCTCGGCCTGACCGTACACGGCGAGGGCCGCCGCCTGGGCCAGGGCCGCGACCGCGGCCAGCGGCATGACCGGCAGGCCGTGCGGCTGCCACACCGCGGGCTCCAGCCGCCAGGGGACGTCGGACAGGTCGTCCAGCCTGGTCGTCCACACGTGCCCCGCCGGGCTCTCGACGTGCACCCCGAGCAGCGGATGGGTGCCCGGCGGGAGCGCGGACGACCTGGCGGCGGAGACCCAGTGGCGTTCGTGCCGCCAGGGTGACGGTGGAACGTCGGCGAGCGTGCCGGAGGAGGACGGCAGCAGCAGCGAGGGCATCGCGACCACGGTCGCGGCGAGCTGGGCGCGGATCTCCTCGTCGTGGCCCCGGCGCAGGGAGTGGGTGATCACCGTTCCCGCAGGAAGGCTCTCGCGCAGCGCTCCGGCCAGGACCGGGTGCGGGCTGATCTCGGTGAAGAGGGTATGACCGTCCGCCGCGGCGGCCCTGATCGCGTCGAGCAGGCGGACCGGGCGGCGGACCCCCGCCGCCCAGTAGGCGGGCTCGAAGGTCGGCACCTCGCGGGGGTCGTCGAAGACCGTCGAGTAGAACGGGAGCTCCGGCTTGCCGCCCGCGATGCCCTCCAGGGCCTCGCGGAGCCTGGGCAGGAGCGGCTTGACCTGTGGCGAGTGCCCGGCACCCTCGGCGGTCAGCACCCGCGCGAGCAGGCCGCGGGCCTCGACCTCGGCGGCGAAGGCGGCCAGCCGGTCGGGGTCGCCGGTGACGACGCACTGCCTGGGCGAGGAGTACACCGCGACGTGCAGGTCACCGGGCACCTCCTCGGCGGGCACCTCAAGCACCGCCATGGCCCCGCCACCGCCGATGGTGCCGAGCAGCGCGGCCCGGCGGCAGATCACCCGTACCGCGTCCCGCAGCCCGATCCCGCCCGCGACCACGGCGGCCGCGACCTCCCCCATGGAGTGCCCGACGACCGCCGCCGGCCGCGTCCCGTACGCCGTCCAGAGCCGGGCCAGCGCCACCTGCACCGCGAAGATCACCGGCTGCGCGATGGCCACCCCCGGCACGTCCGCCCCCTCGGCGATGATCTCGCGCAGCCGGATGTCCGCCTCCTCGGCGAGCATCTGGTCCAGCTCGTCGATGGTCCGGGCGAATATCGGCTCTTCCGCGTAGAGGCGGGCTCCCATGCCCGCCCACTGCGATCCGTAGCCGGAGAACACCCAGACCGGCCCGCGCCCCCCGGCCGGCGCCGCTCCGGTGACGCCCGTCCCGTCCCGTACGGCCCGCAGCCCGGCGACCAGTTCCTCCCGGTTCGCGGCCACGACCGCGGCCCCTGCCCTGCCCCGCCCCGCCCGCCGGGCGAGGGTGTGCGCGACATCGCCGAGCGAGACCTGCCGCCGAGCCCCCGCGGCGGGGGTGCTCCCGGCGGCGGACGCGTCCGGGGAGGCGGCATCGGGCTGGGCGGGCTCGGCGAGTTCGGCGTCGGCCCAGTTCGCGAGCGTCCCGGCATGATCCCTGACCCGCTCGGGAGACACGTCCGTGAGCAGGAAGATCTTCGCTGCCGGCCCCTCGCGCTCCGGTTCCCGCCACTGCGGAGCGGGCTCCAGGACGGCGTGGGCGTTGGTGCCGCCGAAGCCGAAGGAGGAGACACCCGCCAGGGGGTACCCGTCCGGCCAGGGGGTTGGGGCGGTGACGACCTGGAGATGTTCCCAGGGAATGTGCGGGTTGGGCCGGTGGAAGTGGACGCTGGGCGGGATCACGCCGTGGTGGAGGGCGAGGACCGTCTTGATCAGGCCGGTGATCCCGGCGGCGGCCTCCAGGTGGCCGAGGTTGCTCTTCGCGGAGCCGAGGAGCAGCGGCGCGGTACGGCCCTCGCAGAGGGCGGCGGCGACGGCGCGGGCCTCGATCGGATCGCCCAGGAAGGTGCCGGTGCCGTGCGCCTCGATGTAGCCGGGACTGCCCAGACCCGAGTAGACGCCGCGCAGGAGCTCCTCCTGAGCCTCGGGGTTGGGCGCGACCAGCCCGTTCGACCGGCCGTCCTGGTTCACCGCGGTGGCGCGGAGCACCGCCATGACCCGGTCGCCGTCCCGCTGGGCGTCGGACAGCCTCTTGAGCACGACGACTCCGCAGCCTTCGGCCCTGACCATCCCGTCCGCCGAGGCGTCGAAACTCTTGCAGCGCCCGTCGGGCGCGGTGCCGCCGCCCTGGTCGAACGCCATGGTGATCACGGGTGAGAGCAGCAGGTTGACCCCGGCGGCGATGGCCAGGTCGCTCTCCCCCGACCTGAGGCTGCCTGCGGCGAGGTGCGTGGCGACCAGCGAGGACGAGCACGCGGTGTCGACCGCCAGGCTGGGCCCGCGCAGGTCCAGCAGGTAGGAGAGCCGGTTGGCGGCGATGCTGAACGCCGCGCCCGTCGCCGTCCAGGCGTCCACCCTCGCGGTGTCGGCCGTGGTCAGGTGGGCGTACTCGTTGCCGGATATGCCGACGAACGCGCCGGTACGGCTGCCGCGCAACGACCGGGGCGCGACGCCCGCGTGCTCCAGCGCCTCCCAGGCCGTCTCCAGCAGCAGCCGCTGCTGCGGGTCCATGGTCTCGGCCTCGCCGGGGACGATCCCGAAGAACTCCGCGTCGAACCCGGCGATGTCCTCCAGGAAGCCGCCGTGCCTGGTCGTCCTGGCCAGAGCCTCGGCGGTGCGGGGAGATCCGTCGTCGAAGGGCTCCCACCGGCCCTCGGGCACCTGGCCGACGGCGTCGCCGCCCGCCATGAGCAGCCGCCAGAAGTCTCCGGGGCCGCGTACGGAGCCGGGGAGGCGGCACCCGACGCCGATCACCGCGATCGGCTCGTCGGAGACGGCCGGTCCGGCCTTCTCCGGGGCGGTCCGCGCGCGGGGTGCGAGCCCCCTGGCCAGGCGGTTGATCGTGGGATACTCCCAGACCAGCGTGGGTCCCAGCTCGCGGCCGAGGAGCACCTCCAACTCCCCCGCCACCGCGACGGCGTCGCGGGAGGAGAGCCCGAACTCCTCCAGGGGACGGTCGGGGTCGACGTCCGCGAGGGACAGGCGACAACGGGCCGCGATACGCCCCGTGAGGAAGCGGCGAATCTCGTCTTCACCGAACAGGTCCACGTGGCAGCTCCAAGAACACCCGAGGTGGTCGGCAAACTTACCCAGACATATCGGGATAAGGGAGCCATGGCAGACCACAATCCATCTCGGCGTTTTATAACGAACGTGATAATGCGCGATATCTGATGAGATTTGTGGTTAAAGCGCAAGTGACCGCGTCATTTCGTTGCGAACGCTCATAGCTGAGAGGCGATCACCCCGCCTAGGGTCGCCTGCCACGGCCACTGTCTCCAGGCCGGGCGGAGGAACGACCATGCGACCTGCTCGACGCGGACTTCTGGCGCTGGCGACCGCGCTTGTCGTCGGACTCCCCTCGACCGCGCACGCCGACCCGGCCTGGGCGTCGGCACTCGGTGACAGGAGCGGCGAGGCAGGCGCGGCGGCCCGGACCGCTCCGGAGGTGAACCCGGCGGGAGGGACCGCCCGGAAGGAGAAGCCCGCGGAGAGCAACGCCCTGATCACGAGATCGGCGGGCAGGACCGCCTCGGCGGTGAAACCGGCGGTGAAACCACAGCCGAGCCCGAGCCCCTCCGCCGGCAAGGGAGGCAGGAGCCCATGGGGGCCCTGGCCTGCCGCCAGGCCGGGCGCCGCGCGCGTGGTCAAGGAGACCTGGCTCGGCCCGCGCATGCTCGACCTCCAGATCTCGTCGCCCGCGGTCAACGCGACCCTGCCGGTCCGCGTGCTGGTGCCCCAGGGCTGGTCGAAGGGCGCGCGCCGCACCTGGCCGGTCCTGTACCTGCTGCACGGCGGCGCCGACGACTACACCTCGTGGACCCGGATGACCGACATCGCGAGCATGACCGAGGACCTGGACGCGATCATCGTGATGCCCGAGGCGGGCCGGGCGGGTAACTACTCGAACTGGTACAACAAGGGCAAGGGAGGCGCACCCGGTTGGGAGACCTTCCACACGTCCGAGGTGCGCCGCCTGCTGGAGACCGGCTACCGCGCGGGGAGCCGCCGCGCCGTCGCGGGGCTCTCCATGGGCGCGTACGGCGCGATGAAGTACGCCGCGCTGCACCGGGGGATGTTCCGCTTCGTGGGCGCCTACAGCGGCGTCATGTCCACCCGCCTGCCGGGCATCCCCGAGCTCATCATGAACGCACAGGCCTCCGAGGGACAGGATCCGCAGGCGCTGTGGGGCGATCCGCTCAGGAACCGGAACGTCTGGAGGGCCAACGACCCCGCGGCCCACGCCAGGAACCTGCGCGGCGTGAGCATCTACATCTCCAGCGGCACGACCAGCAGGCTGGGCGAACTCGACCCGCCGGGAGTCCCCTGGAGCCCGGCCCATCTCGGCGAGCCGATCTCCGCCTACACGGCCAGGGACCTGATCGCCAAGCTCCGCTTCCACGGCATCAAGCCCGTGGTGCACCTGTACCGGGACGGCACCCACAGCTGGCCCTACTGGGAGCGCGAGTTCCGCAGGTCCTTCCCGATGATCCTGTCCGCCCTGGGCCTGAAGGCCGCCCAGGACGACGCCTCCGCACCCCGGGAGCAGGAGAACGTCTGGAACCTGCTCGGCGGAATGTGAGAGCCGGATGCGCGGCGGTCGCCGGTCCCGGCCCGACGATCCACTGCCGTCGACATCACCCGGCGGCGTTCGGCGGGCCCGGGGAATCCGCTTCCCAAAGAAGCGGACACGCGCCGATGACCTGCCCCTGACGGAACGGCCGTCCTCTCGAACCCTCATCGCCGACCCGGTGGCGTGTTGACTCACCGTTGACCAGATAATAACTTTGAGTAGTTGTTTCAACACCCAGCGTGGCGAACGTTCGAGGTCGCGCGTGAACCCCGGCGTTCCGTAACGGACGTCGGACGCGGATCCCCTTCCCGAAGGCGACCTCCGGTCTCACGTGCGAGGTCGTCCGGTCGCGTGCCGTCGTATCCCCGCGAAGGGTGACCCGCGGCTCTCGCCTGACCGTCTCGGGGAAGCGCGCTCACACAGGAAGAGGCAGCACAGTCAATGAGGAGCGCATCCAGCGGACGTGCCGGGAGCGCGCCGCACGACTCGCGCGGGGCCCGGCATCCGGTGACCGTCATGACCGAGCAGATGACCGACGTCTTTCTCGATCTTGGTTACCGCATCGTCGAGGGACCCGAGGTCGAGGCCGAGTGGTTCGCCTTTGACGCGCTCAACATGGACGACGACCACCCCGGCCGCACCCCCGACCGGGCCTTCCACCTCGAAGACCCCGCGGAGCCCGGCGGGAGGTCGGGCCTCGTGCTGCGTACCCGCACCTCACCGGCGCAGGTACGGGCGATGCTCGGCAGGACCCCGCCGCTCCGCCTGGTCTGCGCGGGCCGCGCCTTCCGTCCCGACGCGGCCGACACCATCCACAGCCCGGTGTTCAACCAGGTCGAGGGCCTCGCCGTCGACCTGGGGCTCACCATGGTGGACCTGAAGAAGACCCTCGACCACTTCGCCGCCGCCGTGTTCGGCAGGGGCACGGTGACCCGGCTCCGCACCCACCGGGCCGCCTACACCGACCCGTCGGCGAAGGTGTACGTGGAGTGCGCGGTCTGCCACGGCGTCCGGGAGGACGTCTCCGAGGACGCCTCCGAGGACGCCTCCGAGGACGCCTCCGCGGGCCCGTGCGGGACGTGCGGCGGCGGGGGATGGATCGAGTGGGGCTGGTGCGGCACGGTCCGCCCCCTGGTGCTGACCACCTGCGGCGTCGATCCGCACAGGTACGGCGCGTTCGCCTTCGGCGTGGGCGTCGAGCGCACCCTGATGCTCCGGCACGGCCTGAAGGACATCAGCGACATCGTCGGCGGCGACATCCGCTTCCCGCTCGGGATGGACGAGTTCGCCCCCGGCGGCAGGCCCAGGCCCACTCCCCGCCCCCGGACCACGGCCACCACACGCGCCGTACCGGCCGCACGGGCCGTACCCGATCTGGAGATCATCCCGTTGACCCGAGGCGGCCCCGGCAGGAGAGGCCCGCGGGGACGGGAGGCCGGCGGAGGGCTCACCCGCTCGCAGAGCCTGCGACGGCGGATCGGGCACGCGCTGGCGGGGGCGGGGTACGTCGAGACGCCGCGCTTCCCCTTCGTCTGCGACGCCGCATGGGACGCCTTCGGCCTGGCGCCCGACGACCCGCGCCGCGCCACGCTGACGCTCACGAACCCGATCAGCCCGCGCGAGCCGTCGCTGCGCACCACGCTCCTCCCCGGGCTGCTGGCCGCGCTGGGGCTCAACCTCGCCCTGGGAAATCACTACCCGGCGCTCTTCGAGCAGGGAGTGGTCTTCGCACCCCGCACGGGCGCCGTCCCCACCCTCTCGCCCCTGGCGGACCACCGCCCCACCGCGAGCCGGCTCGACGCGCTGAACGCCACCGTCCCCGCCCAGCCCAGCCATCTCGCCATCGCTCTGACCGGCGAGTCGTCGTGGGCCCGCGCCGTCGACACCGCGCGGACGGCCGCGCACGTCATGGGGGCCGGCCTGATCACGCGCCCCACCGAGTACGCGCCCTGGCGCCCTGGACGCTGCCTGGAGCTGCTCGTCGGCGAGGCGGTGCTCGGCCACGCCGGCGAGTTGCACACCGCCACGGTCCAGGCCCTGGGCCTGCCACCGGGGACGAGCGTCATGGAGATCGACCTCACCGCGCTGGAACATCTCACCGATCACGGAGCCGCGTGACGTCCTCCCCGCCCGGCCCGGTGGCCGTCGGCACCCGGAAAGCCAGGAGGCCGGGGACTCCACCGCTCGCCCCGCCCGCCGGCCGGGTCTGCCGGTTCACGGTCCCGGTGAAACCGGCCTGAGCCGCTTCACCGGGAGATCGCGGGAGTGCGTCAGACGGCCGCGAGATAGATCTGGCCGAAGGCCTCGGCGAGCTTCTTGAGGTCGGTGGTCACGTCCACCTCGGGGTTGGCCGGGTCGTAGACGGCGGCCAGGCGACGCTGGATCGGGGTGAGCTTCTTCAGCTGGTCCCAGGCGGTCAGCCGGTTCACCGCGCCCTGGGCGTCCTGGACGCGGGTCCAGACGTTCACCTGCTGGGCGGCGCCGTCCTTGACGGGCACCGACAGCCGGGAGGCGATCTGCTCATCGGTCACCTGGCCGACGAGACCGGTCTCCTCCGCGGCGATCTGGGTCAGGACGTCCCACGACCGGGCACGGACCTGGATCCACTGGTTGCGGTGGGCCTGCTCGGCGTCGATCTTCCAGGTGTCGTAGCCGCCGTACAGCAGGCCGGTGTCCAGGGAGAGCTGGTCGACGCGGCCCGCGATCAGCGGGGACTCGATCTTCTCGGGGGCGAGCAGCGGGTACCGCTTGCGCATCTCCGCCTTGCAGGTGTCGTTGGCGCCGCAGGCGAGCTCGGGGACCACGGTGTGCACGCCCAGCCGCTTGCCGGGCGCGGCCTGGCGGAGGGCGTCGGAGGCCGCGGTGACGAACGCGGTGATCTCCGCGTCCGTCTTGAACGTGCTGTTGTAGCCCAGCTGGGAGGTGAACCGGATGCCCGCGACCTCCGGACGCGCGGCAAGCGCGCCGATGCGCTTGACGGCGGCGGTGAAGGTCTCGGTGCCCGCCTTCCAGTCGTCGGCCAGTTCGGTGTCGATCCAGACCCGCAGCTGCTGGGCCTTCGCCGCGGTGATCGCCTGGCCGGCCGGAGTCCGCGTGGCCGCCGCGACGGCGGGATCCTGGGTGCTCGTGGAGGTCGGCTTGGCGGCACCGGTCAGTTCGGATCCGTTGACGGTGCCGTCGCCGCCCTCATCGTGCCCGTCGATCGAGCACTGCTGGCCCGCCTCGCACTCGGGCGCGCCGTCCTCTCCCGCCCCCTCGGGGAGGGGGGAGTTCTCGTCGCCCTCGGCGCCGCCGCCGGGCGGCTCGGGGCAGGCGCCGGCCGAGCAGTCGATGAACTTGCCGTCGACCGGGCCGGCCTCCTTGAGGTGGGCCGCGTCGTCGCTGCCCCAGAAGAGCGCGACGCCGAGGGCCTCTTCCGGCTTGGCCAGCCAGTGACACACGACGTAGGCCGGGGCGTCGGCCCCCATCAGATCGTTGCAGCTGCGGGGATCGTCCTGCGAGTACGCGGCCCCGGGCGTCATGATCCCGACGAGCGCGAGCGCGGCGCCGACGGCGAGGGCCCGGCGCAGAGTAAGTCGCATGTCCTGAACTCCCCGGGTAAAGCTGGTCAAAACGATCGATCCACACTTTACCCAGATCGCAATGGGCTCAACAGCCCCAGTCAAGGACCCACAGGACTTTGATACCTTCCGGCTGATCCGGCGTCCCACGCGGGCAGGAGCCCGGGGCATTGCAGGTAGCCGGAATGCCGGTATCCCGCTGGCGTGAAGCGACAAACGGGGGCTGCCCGCGCAGACGACGGGCGGCGGGGACAACATCATGGTGGTGAGGGCAACCGCCCGGGGAGACGGGGAACCTCCGCCGCGGTGTCGAGCCGATGACGAGACTCCACCGCCCTCCTTGAAGAACGCGCCGATTGGTGCAGACCGAAACGGACCTCAATGTCGCCGCACGTCAACGATCTGAGCAGCCGGTTCCACGGGCTCCCAGGGTCGGACGAGATCATTTGTCTCGCCCTGGCGACCAGCGACCTGCTGAAGCGGATGGAGAGCGCCAGGAACCGGATCGACCGGTCTCTGGTCCAGCAGCGGCGATTCGTGTCCGACGCCTCGCACGAGCTGTTCACCCCGATCGCCGGGCTCAGGGCTCTCCTGGAAGAGGCCCGGCTGCATCCCGAGGAGACGGACCTGAGCGAGCTGCTGGCAGACGCGCTGGGAAACGTCGGCCGGCTTCAGAAGATCGTCAGCGACCTGCTGATGCTGGCGAAGGTCGGCACGAACCCGCCGGACGCGTTCGTCAGCACGGACCTGGGCGAGCTGGCCCGCGCCACGGTCTCGCGGCGCGAGGACGACATCCCCGTACGACTTCGGCTCGCCCCCGATGTCAGGGCGAACGTCGTCGACGCGGAGATCGACCGGCTCCTCTCCAACCTCCTGGACAACGCGCAGCGCCATGCCAGGCGCACGGTGCTGGTCGAGGTGCGCAGGGACGGTGAATACGGCGAGCTGACCGTCACCGACGACGGGGAGGGCATCGCCGACGCCGACAGGGAACGGGTCTTCGAGCGGTTCACCCGGCTGGACACGGCCCGCTGCCGCAACCGGGGAGGCACCGGGCTCGGCCTCACGATCGCCCGCGACATCGCCGAAGCCCACCTGGGAACCATCAAGGTGGACGGCTCTCCCCTGGGCGGCGCACGGTTCGTCCTCCGCCTTCCGCTCGCCACCGCCGCACGGCTGGACGACCATGAAGAGACCGCCTCCTGACACCTGTCCGGATGACCACGGGATCCACCAAGCCCCCGCCCCCTGACCGGACGGCCGCCCGTCCAAGCTCCCCCGGACCGGCGACCGAGTTCCCTCTCCGGCCCGCTCGCCCAGGGCCTCCCGGGCGAGCCTGCCCCACCGGCCGGCGGCCGGTGGGGCAGATCCCCCGCTCACCCCGGCGAGCCGGCCGCGGCCGTCAGTTCTCGATCGGCACCATCACCAGAAGCGACGTACCCTCCTCCGCGGAACTCGTGATCGTCAGCTTTCCGCCGAGCGCCTCGACGCGGTCCCTGAGCCCGATGAGCCCCGACCCCCCGCCGTACTCGGCTCCCCCGGTCCCGTCGTCGCTGACCGAGAGCCGGACCGTCGCCCCGGTCACGCCGAGGGTGACGCGCACCACGGAGGCGTGCGCGTGTTTCACCACGTTGGTCAGCGCCTCCGCCGCCGTGTAGTAGAGAGCCACCTCGACACGTTCCGGCAGGCGCGAGACGGAGCCCAGCTGGAGTTCCACCGGAACGGCGGAGCGGCGTGCGAGCGTCTTCAGCGCGGGTGCCAGACCGCCCTTCGAGAGGATCGCCGGGTGGATGCCCCTGGAGAGCTCCTGCAGATCCTCCACGATCCCGGTCAACCCCTGGACCGCCTGAGACAGCTGCTCCCTGAGCTCGGTCATCCCCGGCGGCACCCCGGCCTCCACCGCGCGCAGTTCGAGCCCGAGCGAGACCAGCCGCTGCTGGGCACCGTCGTGCAGGTCGCGCTCGATACGCCGGCGGGTCTCGTCGGCCGCGGCGACGAGGCGCGCACGGGAGGCGGCGAGATCGGCACGGGCCTGCGCGTTCGAGATGGCGGTCGCGATCAGCTCGGTGAAGTCCCTCATCCGCCCCTCGGCGCCTTCGAGCCTTGGCTCCCAGCGGTTGTAGAAGGCGAGCACCACGCCCCACAGCGAGCCGTCGACGATCACGGGAGAGCCGAGCGCGGAGGTGACGCCCATGTCACGGGCCCACTTCACGATCGTTCCCGAGGCCTCCTCATAGTTCGCTATCCGGGCCGGCCTTCCCGTCCTCAGCACCATGCCGGAGACGAGCGTCTCGTTGATCGGCCACTGCGAGCCGAGAGGCATCACCTCCGTCACGTCCCCCCGGAGGCTCCACGAGCCCGCCACCGTCGTGTGGTCGTGGTTGTAGCGGCTGATCGACACGTGGTCCGCCTTCATGAGGGAGCCCATCTCGCAGGCGACCGCGTTGAACAGCTCCGTCGAGGAGATGCCCCGCGCCACGAGGGTCGCGACACGCCGCAACGTCGCCTGCTCCTGCGCGATCCTGCGGAGCTCGTCACGGCTGGACGCCAGGACCGCCCCGACGCTCTCGCGATCGCGAGCCGCCCGCAACAGTGCCTCCAAGGAGGGCAGCATCCGGTCGCGCAGGCGTATCCGCACGTCCTCCGGCACGCCGGCGGGAATGACGAGCGTGCCGATCCGGCTGCCGTCCTCCATGAGCGGCAGAGCCTCGCCGTGCTCGCCGGCGGAGACCTCGTCAAGCCGGATCTCCAGGTTCGGTGCCCTCAGACCCCGTGCCAGGAGGCGCGAGGCCAGCGGCAGCGCCGCGCTCAGGTTCTCGGTACGCAGCAGGATGTGGGCCAGTTGCACGTTGAGGTCCGCCTCACGGCGACGTTCGCTCGTCTGGATGCCCAGTGAGCGCACCCGTGCCGCGATCAAACAGGTCACCGTCCCGACGAGAAGGAAGATCGGAAGCGGGGTCCAGAGCCAGTGCTCCGTGGCGAGGCCGATCCCCATCGGGGGAAGGTCGAAGTAGTCGAAGGCGAAGGCGCTGGCCAGCAGCACCACCAGTCCCGGCCACAGGCCCCAGAGGACCGAGATCAGCAGAACGCCGAGCAGGTAGATCCCGCCCAGGAAACCGCCCGGCGTCAAACGGTCCAGAAAAAGGGACAGCAGAACTTCCGCCGCGATGCACACGGCGCCGCATATGATCCCCAGCACGAAAGATTGACGCTCTGTGTGCGTCAATGACGACGGCAGCCGCTCGCGCATGGATACTAAGATACTCGCATGTCAACTAGATATTTCACACTTCGTCCCTGACCGTACCCAGCCCGACGGACTTACGGCCGACTGTCCAGAGTATTGGGAATTACTTAACCCTGAAGTGGCCATTCTTTTAATGATGGGTCCGGCGGGAAAGACACCGCGAAAGGGCGATGATCGTGCACGAGAACCGGATACGCATAGCAGTGGCGGACGACGACGTGCTTTTCCGCGAGGGGATGTCGAGCCTGCTGACCCGGTCGGGCTTCGAGGTCGTCGGCCAGGCCGGAGACGCGGCGGAGATCCTCCCTCTGGTCCGTGAGCACCGGCCGGATCTCGTCGTCCTCGACATCCGGATGCCCCCGACCCATACGAACGAGGGGCTGGACGCGGCCCGGGTGATCCGTGAGGAGTTCCCGGACATGGGGATCCTCCTGCTGTCGGCGCACATCGAGGTGGAGGAGGCGATGGAGCTGCTCGCCACCGGGCACCGGGTCGGCTACCTGCTCAAGAGCCGGGTGACCGGGGTGAGCGACTTCATGGAGACGCTTGAGCACATCGCCCTGGGCGGCTCGATCGTCGATCCGAGCCTGGTGCGGGAACTCATCAAGGCCCACCGCAAGGACGATCCGCTGGAACTTCTCACCACGCGCGAGCAGGAGGTCCTCGCCCTGATGGCCGAGGGACGCTCCAATGCCGGCATAGCGAGCAAGCTCTGGATCACCGAGGGCACGGTCGAGAAGCACGTGCACAGCATCCTGTCCAGGATGCGGATACCGGGGTCGGGGGACGACCACCGCCGTGTCCTCGCCGTGCTGGCCTTCCTCGAATCCCGCTGACAGGGGGCACCGCCCGGGGGACGGCCGACGTGCCGTGAAGGACCAGTGGGGCCGGTGGTACCGATGAGGCGGCTTGGCGTCGCGGGCCGATCCGGTGGGAGACCCGCGGAACACGCCCCGGGTCAGCTGGAGCCCAGCTTCCCCTCCTCACAGGCTTCCCGGAGAATGTCGCGGATCGCCGCCCCGGAAAGGGCTGACTTCGACAGGAACGCGACAGCGGGACCGGCCACGATCATGTCCACGAAGTCCCTCTCGGCGTGGGTCGAGATCATGATGATGTGCGGGTGGCTATCGGGGCGCACCCGCGCGAGCCGCCGAGCGACGTCGAAACCGCTCTCCTCACCGAGATCGATGTCGACGAGCGCGACGTCCGGCCTGCAATCGCTGATCTGCCGAAGGGCCTCTTCGCCCGCGGAGGCCATGCCGACCACGGCGATCCCCTCCCGCTCAAGCAACGCCCGGGCGGCACAGCGGAAGTGATCGCTATCATCGACGATTAGACAACTTATGGCCACACCTCGAGGATCTCAGGGGAGCGGCGTCGGCACATTGCAGCTAGCGGGAAACCCGGGAGGTCGCTGGCATGAGTGGAGCCCCTCCGGCAGGCCACCGCGAACACCACGCCGTCAGGCCCCAAACGGCCTGAGCACCACCGAATCCCCGGCCCGGCGGCCTGAGCCTTCGGGTCAGGCTCCGAGCGCCTCGCACGCGCGTCCCACCCCGTCCTCGGCCCGCAGCCGCTCCCCCAGCCGCGCCGCCACCGCCCGCGTTCCCGGATCCCGTACGGCATGTACCACCCGTGCGGCCAGCGCTCCCACGGTGGCCCTTCCGATCGGCAGCGGCGCGGGCCCGGCCCCCAGCGACGCCACCCGTGCTCCCCAGAACGGCTGGTCGGAGAAGAAGGGACAGATCACCCCCGGTATCCCGGCCCGCAGGCCCGCCCCCGTGGTCCCGGCGCCGCCGTGGTGCACCACCGCGGCCATTCGCGGGAAGAGCCACTCGTGATCGATATCGCCGATGACGAGCATGTCGTCGGCGCCCTCGTACGGCATGCCCTGAAGGACCCCCCGCACCCCGGCCCTGCGCAGCGCCGCCACCACCGTCTCCGCCGTCGCGACCGGGTTGGCCGGAACCATGCTGCCGAAGCCCACGAAGACCGGCGGCGGCCCCGCGTCGAGGAACGCGACGATCTCGGAGCGGGGAGGCAGCGCGCGCTCAAGCGACCAGAAACCGGTCAGGTGCACGTAGTCCGGCCAGTCCCGCGGGCGGCCGACGATCCAGGGACTGACCCCGCACAGCACCGGCACCCGATCGGCCCGTGCCCGCCGGAACGGGCTGCCCCGCATGGGCCCGAGCTTGAGCACCCGGCCCCGCAGCCGGTTCACCATGCGGCCGAGCAGCAGCCAGCTCAACCCCTCGACCAGCGCGTAGCTGGCCCGGTTACCGGCTCCGCCGAGCGTGCGCAACGGCACCAGCGGGTTGGGGAAGGCCCGGGTGGGCTCGCTGGGCTGGAAGTGCAGCAGCGCGTACGGCATGCCGTACCGCTCGGAGAGATGGTGCCCGAAACCGCCCAGCGCGGGCGACAGGACGAGGTCGGCTCCGGCGCAGGCCGCGTCCACCTCGGCGACCAGGCGCTCGGCGAGCGGTTCCACGATCATGCGAAACCCCCTGGCGAACCCGGCGGGGCCACTCCGCAGCCACGCCTGCCCCTCCTCGGACTCCATGATCTTCAGCGGGTCCACGCTGATCGAGCTGAACTCCAGCCCCGCCTCCTCGACCAGCCCGCCGTAGCGGCCCGCCGCCACGATCATGACCTGGTGCCCCCGCCGGGCGAGCCCGGCGCCGAGCGCGACGCACGGCTGGGTGTCACCCCGCGAGCCGAACGCCAGGACCGCGATCCTCACCGGAGCCTCCCAGAACCGACTGCCCGCCGGAACTCACCGGTCCGGCGGCTCATCGGAGCGTCACCAGGCTGATGGCCGCCCCCGTGACGACCAGCCCCGCGGCCACCAGCAGGCCCGTCGAGTAGCCGGCCGTGAAGCTCGCGGAACCGTTGACGATCACTCCGATGATCGCGATGCCGAACAGCCCCGACATCTCCCGGGCCACGCTGAACACACCCCCGGCCACCCCTGCCCTGGACTCGGGTACGGCACCCAGCACCGCCGACCCCAGCGGCATGGTCAGCGCCGAGCCGATCCCGATCACGCATACCGATGGCAGCAGTTCGGCCCAGCCGTCCCCCGGGCGCAGGAACGCGACGGCGGCCATGCCCGCGGCGACGAGGACGAGCCCCAGCGCCACGGTGCGCGCGGCGCCGATCCGGCGTTCCGCGAACGGCACCAGCGGCGTGACCACGACGACCAGCAGCGCCAGCGGCACGAACGCCAGCCCGGACGCGGTGGGGCTGAAACCGAGCACGCCCTGCAAAAACAGCGCGGTGAAGAAGAAGACCCCGTTGACCCCGAGTCCCCAGAGCACCTGGGCGATCACCCCGCCGGTGAAGGTTCGCGACCGGAACAGCGCGAGGTCCACCATCGGGTCCTCGCCGAGCCTCTCGGCGACGGCGAAGACCAGGGCGGCGGCCACCGCGAACAGCACCGCGACCAGGATCGGCGGCGAGGTCCAGCCCAGCTCGGCCCCGAAGGTCAGGGCGAAGGTACCCGCCGACAGGACGACCACCGACGACGCGACCCCTGGGACGTCCACCCGGGCGGCCCGCTCGTCGCGCGACTCCGGGATCGCGACGGTCGCGAGCGCGATGATGAGGACGCCGAGCGGGACATTGAGCAGGAAGATCCAGCTCCAGTGGAAGTGCTGGGTGAGATAGCCGCCGACGACCGGCCCCAGGGCGAGCGCGCCCGCCCCTGACGCCATCCAGACGGCGACCCCGGCGGACCGCTGCCGCTCGTCGTTGCCGACCGCGACGATCGCCAGCATCGCGGGCAGGATCAGGGCCGACCCGGAACCCTGCACCAGCCTGGCGGCGACGAGCGCGCCCACCGAGGTGGCCAGCCCCGCCGCGAGGGACGCCGCCGTGAAGACGGCCAGTCCCGCGACGAGCACCCTGCGACGGCCGTAGACGTCGGCCAGCCTGCCACCGGCGAGCATGAAGCCCGAGAAGGTGAGGACGTAGCCGGTGACGACCCATTCGAGCGCCGCCAGCGACGCGCCCAGCTCCGCCTGCAGGGTGGGCAGCGCGACCGTCACGACGGTGTTGTCCAGGGTCGTCACGAATCCAGCCAGCCCGATGACCAGCAGCAACAGCCCTCGCCGCGCTGCCGGCGCTCCCGCCGGCGCCCCTGACGGCGCCCCTGACGGCGACGCGGCGGACGGAGCCGGTACGACCTGTGCGTCCGGCCTGGGCCGCGCGCCCGGTACGGCCCGATCGCTCACTCGTCCACCTCTGTCCACTCCCAGCCGGATCCGTCGGCCTTGGGGCGTACGACCCGCGTGGTCCTGGTGCCCACGGCGACCCAGCCTCCCGTCGGTTCCTCCGCCTCCCGTCTCGCGGGCGCCCTGCCCACGTGCTCCCCCTCACCACGCGGTACGGCAGCGGGCGGGGAAGCGGGGACCGTCGCCCTCCGCTGCACCCCCGCCGGAGGTCGCGGAACCTGGGAGGCCGGAAGCTGGTGTACCGGAACCTGGGAGGCCGGAACCTGGGAGACCGGAAGCGACGACGGTGACGGGGTCGAGGTCTGCGGAACCGCAGGCGGGGAGGGGGGAGCCTGCGGGGATGCCGGGATCGCCTGCCGGAGCGCCGGAGGGCCCGGCTCGATCGCCCTGGCCACCGGCCGTACCAGTGGCTCCAACTGGTCGATCAGATGGCTGCTGACCGGCGGCAGGCTCGGTACGCGGCACGCGTCCTCCGCCCCCTCCCCGGGTTCCGGCCTCCCCACCTCCTCAGGTACGGGCGCCGGGGCCGGGTGACGGGGAGACTGTTCCATCGCGTCCCGCACGGTCAGCAGGGGCTCCGGCGGGGACGGCTTCTCCTGCTCCTCGGCCCAGTGCCAGCCGGGACCGTCCAGGTTCGGCTTGATGACCTTCCTGGTCCTCCCCCCGGCCGGCCCGGGTCCGGACGCCGGCGGTGCGGTGGACGCGGCGGCGGGCCTGGCCGCCGGCCGGGCGGGAGGGGGCGGGGGCGGCTCGGTGTCGAGCCCGGGCATGGGGTAGGGATTCGACCGGTTCTGCCGGAAGGAGGCATCCGAGATCCGGGACCGCCAGGGACGTGCCGTACCGGGCTCGGGAGACGGGGTGCGGGACCCGTTGCGCGGTACCGCCGGGTCCGGGCGCGAGCCCCGGGTCTCCTCCCGCGCCGCACGGGCGTTCGACACCGGGACATGCGGGCCCGCAGGCGCCCCCGCAGCGTGGACATACGGGTCCACGGGCGCCCCCCAGGACTCCTCTCCCGCAGCGCGAACCTCCGGCACCGGAACATGCGGGTCCAGGTGTACGCCCCAGGGCCCCTCCCCCGTGGCGCGAACACCCGGCGCCGGGACCTGCGGGTCCATGGGCGAGTCCCAGGATCCCCCCTCTGCCACATGGACATCCGGCACCGGGACATGCGGGTCCAGAGGTGAGGCGGGGGGCGGGGGAAACTCCTCGGCCCACTGCCAGTCGCCGTCCCGGCCGGTCCTGATCACGCGTACCGGAACGGCGGGGGCGATCGGCAGCGGTTCGGCGGGAGGTGGCGGGGGAGGCCCGGCGGGAACCTGAGGGGAGGTTCCGGCGGCGATCTGCGGGAGCCGCGGGAAGTGGGCGAGGCGGCGCGCGGGAGCGGCACGGTGGGCACCGGGGGCACCCGCGCGCTCCACCATCACGTACGTGGCGGGAAGCTCGCCCGTGGCGTGCTCGCGGATCTCGATCCGCCGGTGGAAGCCGCGCAGGAAGCTCGGCAGCCACCAGTTGGCCTCGCCCATCAGTCGCATCGTCGCGGGCACCAGCAGCGCCCTGACCAGGGTGGCGTCCACCACGATGGCCACGAACATGCCGACGCCGAGCATCTTGACGATCGTGATCCCGGCCGTGGAGAACGCCCCGATGACGACCAGCAGCAGCAGGGCCGCGCTGGTGATGACCCCTCCGGTCCGCTCCAGCCCGACCGCCACGGCCACGGTGTTGTCGCCGGTTCTGAGCCACTCCGCACGGACCCTGCTGAGCAGGAACAGCTCGTAGTCCATGGAGAGCCCGAACACCACGGCCAGGATCAGCACCGTGATCGTCGCCTCGATGCTCCCCGTCGGGGTGAAGCCCAGGACGCTCGCGAGGTGGCCGTCCTGGAAGGCCCAGACGATCACGCCGAACGACGCCCCCAGCGACACGACGTTCATCAGGATCGCCTTGACCGGCAGCAGGATCGAGCCGAACGCGGCGAACAGCAGCAGGCCCGTCATGAGACAGACCACCAGTGCGGTCCACGGCAGGGTGGCCCGCAGGCTGGCCTGGAGGTCCAGCTGAGCCGCGGTGGGGCCGCCGACGACGACGTCCTGGAAGTTCGGCTCGGGCGGCAGCTCGCGGATCCTGTCGACCAGCGCGCGGGCCTCGTCCGACATCGGGTCCCTGTCGTAGCGGACCGCCAGCCGCACGGCGCCGCTGTTCTGGGAGACGCCGGTGACGTCGACGCCGGTGACGTGGTCGAGCGCCTCCAGCCGCTCGGCGAAGACCTTGACGTCCAGCGGGCCGACCGGGGTGACCGGGGTGATCCCCGAGTTTCCGACGCCGATGGGGCCGCGCTGGGTACCGACCTCGGAGGTGAGCGCGCCGGGCGCCGACGCGGTCATCGGCCCGACCAGGTCGCGCTCGACGAGCACGATGACCTCGATCGGCGCGAGGGCGTTCTTGGCGAACCTCGCGTTGATCTCCTCGGCCACCTGGCGGCTCTCGAACCCCTCCGGCAGTACGCGATGGTCCACGCTGCCGAACCGCGCGTGCGCGAAGGGCGCGGCCAGCGCGACGAGGAGCAGCCCGACCCCGAGGAGGTACGCGACCGGGCGGCGCATCACGCTGGACGCGATGGCGTGCCAGGTCCCGCCCCTGCGACTGCCGAAGTCGGGCATGACCTTGATCGCGTCCACCTTCGGCCCGAGCACGGCCAGCAGCGCGGGCAGTACCACGATCGCGGACACCATCGCGACCAGCACCACCGCCGCCGCGCCCAGCCCTATCGACCGCAGGAACATCTGCGGGAAGAGCAGCAGCCCGCTGAGCGAGGTCGCCACGGTCAGCCCGGAGAAGGCGACGGTGCGTCCGGCGGTGGCGATGGTCCGCACGACCGCCGCCTCGGTGGACGCCCCCCGGTGGATCTCCTCCCTGAAGGCGTTCAGCACGAAGAGCGAGTAGTCGATGGCCAGGCCGAGCCCGAGCATCGTCACGACGTTCAGCGAGAACACCGAGACGTCCGTGACCTCGGTGAGCAGCCTCAGCAGCAACAGCGCCCCGGCCACCGAGAGCAGCCCGACGACCAGTGGCAGGCCCGCCGCCACCAGGCTGCCGAAGACCATGACGAGCAGGACGAGCAGTACCGGCATCGAGATGGCCTCGGCCTGCTGCAGGTCGGCGCCGGTCTGCGCGTTGAGGTCCTTGAGCAGCGGGATCCTGCCGCCGATCTTGACCGTGTATCCGGCGGGCGCCCTGCGGAGCTCGTCCCTGATCTTCTCGTACCCGCTCTGCTTGGTCAGCTGCCCGCCGCGCAGGGTGATCAGCGCGTAGGTGGAGTGCCCGTCCTCGGAGACGAGTTCCCCGGCCTTGGTCGACCAGTAGGTGGTGGTGCTCGCGACCTGCTCGGCGGGCAGTGCGCGGAGCGCTTCCCGCACGTCCTTTTCGAACCGCTCGTCGGCGGCCTCGTACCTGGGATGCGTGTAGAGGGCCACCACGTCGGGTGAGTTGCCGCCGAACCACTTCTGGCTCCACTCGGCGGCCGAGGTCGACTCGGCCCCCGGGTCCTCGAAGCCGCCGTCGGACATCCTGCCGAACAGCCCCAGCCCGAAGTAGCCGGCGAGGACCGCGAACACCGTCCCCAGGACCAGCAGGGACCAGCGCCCTCGGTAGACGGCCCGCCCAAGCGACTCGAACATCAGACGTCGGCACCTTGCCCATCGGCCGAGAACCCATCGGCCGGAAGCCCGTCGGCAGGGAAGGCGCCGGGCGGGAACTCGCCGTCCAGGTAGGCCCGCGCACAGGCACGTCTGGCGATCTTCCCGCTGGACGTGCGCGGCACGGCCCCCGCCTCGACCAGTACGAAGTCATGCAGCCGCAGATCATGATTTTTCGTGACAGCGGCGCGGACGTTGGCCGCGATCTCGTCGATGTCCCGCCCGTCGGCCTTCCGTGACCGCTCGGCCACCACCACCAGCCGCTCGGTCTCCTCCCCCGGCACCGCGAACGCGGCCACATGGTCCCTGCGGATGGCCTCCTCGGCCTCCTGCACGGTCACCTCCACATCCTGTGGATAGTGATTGCGCCCGTCGACGATGATCAGGTCCTTGATCCGTCCGGTGATGTAGAGCTCGCCCTCGTGCATGACGCCCAGGTCACCGGTGCGCAGCCAGGTGCCCTCCTCCCCTTCGAGGACGTTGCCGAAGACCTCGGCGCTGCGCTCGGCGTCCCGCCAGTAGGCCCGCGCCACGTTGGGCCCCCGCACCCAGATCTCGCCGACCTCGCCGTCAGGTCTGGCCGTGCCGGACGTCGTATCGAACGTCGTGTCGGACGTCGTGCCGGACACGGAGGCGATGACCACCCGCTGGCCTGTCGGCACCCCGCAGGAGACGAGGTCGCTGACCCGGCCCCGTCCCGTGTGCGGCACCGCGCGCCCCGCGGTCAGCGCGTCGCGGTCGAACAGGGTGACGCGGGCGGGCAGGTCCCGGTCCATCGCGGTGACGAACACCGTCGCCTCGGCCAGGCCGTAGCCGGGGGTGTGCGCCTCGGGCCGCAGCCCGCACCTGGCGAACGCCTCGGAGAAACGGTCGATCGTGCCGCCCCGGAGCGGCTCGGCGCCGTTGAGCATGATCGACACCCCGGACAGGTCGAGCGTGGCCTTCTCCGCCTCGGTGACCCGGCTCGCCGTGTACTCGTAGGCGAAGTTGGGGCCGCCGGTGAACACGTCCTCCTGCCCGGAGAGCATCCGCAGCCAGCGCACCGGGTGCATGACGAACGCCACCGGGTCCATGAACATCGACTGGTTGCCGCCCACGATCGGCGCGGCGATGGTGGCGATCAGGCCCATGTCGTGGAAGAGCGGCAGCCAGAGCGCGGCCGTGGACACCCTGGGGGTGGCACGGAACGCGGTCCACAACTGCCTGGCGTTGGCCGTGAAGTTGCCATGGCCGATCTCGACCCCCGCCGGGGCACGGGTCGAGCCGGAGGTGTACTGCAGGTACGCCAGGTCGTCGGGGCCGATCGGTTCGGGGTCCCACTCGTCGGCCAGCAGGTCGGAGACCGTGTCCAGGGTGATGATCCGCTTGGGCCGGGGCGCGGAGCGGCCGTCCAGGAAGGCGTGCACCCCCTCCAGGGCGGGCGTCGTGGTGAGCACGCACACCGGGTCGGCGTCGGCGTAGGCGCGGATCAGCCGGTCGGCGTGACCGGGCAGGTCCGGCGCGAAGAGCGGTACCGCGATCACCCGGGCGTACATCGCCCCGAGCATCGCGACCACGTACTCAAGCCCCTGCGGCGCCAGGATCGCCACCCGCTCGCCCGGGTGCATCACCTCTCGCAGCCGTACGGCCAGCGCCCGTGCCCGCAGGTCGGCCTTCGCCCAGGAGAGCGTGTGCCGCACCCCGTCGCGCCCGGCGGAGTAGTCAAGAAAGGTGTAGGCCGGAGCGTCAGGGATCTCCCGTGCCCACCGCTCAACCTGGGCGATCAGCGTCTCGCTCATGCTCAAGGTCCCCTCGCCGAGGTACAGGGACCTAGCAACTTACGTCAGGGGTATCTCGCAATTCTTGCCAAAGCACTCCACATTCCCGGCTGCCGGTTATTACCGGCATGACAACTGATCACCAATCGATCTGACCGCTCGTGCGAACCGGGCCGGACCCCGGGTCCCCTGTCACAGATCCGTCCGACCGCTCGAACGCAGGCCCCTGGCGGGGACCCGCTCGTGCAGGCCGAAGCGGGGCTCGGGCTCCCCGGCGCCGTCGAGGATCTCCGCGACGTACTCCGCCGGGGCCGGAGCGTGCCCGCCTTCGGCAGGGGACGTACCGGCCGGTGCCGGGGCGGCGGCGATAATCGGGGCATGGTTCCAGCCCAGTGGGTGTCCTAGATGCCGGCCGAATCCTCGCAGACCCTGGAGCGCGGCCTGCGGCTGCTCCGCCTGCTCGCCGACGGGCGCCGGGGGCGTACTCCCACGGAGCTGGCGACCGAGCTGGAGCTGAGCCGCCCGGCGGTGTACCGCCTGCTCACCACCCTGCAGGGCGAGGGCTTCGTCCGCCGGGACAGTGCCGGGCGGGTCCACCTGGGCTTCGGGGTTCTCGTCCTGGCCCGTGCCGTGCAGCCGCTGCTCCGGGAGGGCGCCCTGCCCACCCTGCGCGGGCTGGCCGAGGAGGTGGGCGCGACCGCGCACCTGACGGTGGCCGAGGGCGACGAGGGCCTGGCGGTGGCGGTGGTCGAGCCCTCCTGGACGAACATGCACGTCGCCTACCGCGAGGGGTCCCGCCACCCGCTGACCCGGGGCGCCGCCGGGCTGGCCATCCTCGCCCTGCGCGAGGGCCGCACCGGCTACCAGGTCTCCGAGGGGCAGCTCCAGGAGGGCGCCCGGGGCGTCGCCGCCCCGGTGCCCGGCGTCCCCTGGCTGGAGGCATCGGTGGGCGTGATCGCCTTCACCCCCCTCGACCAGGACTCCGTCGGCCCCCGGGTGGCCGCCGCCGCCGCCGAACTGTCCGGCTCGCTCGCCTGACGATCCGACGGGCGTGATCCCTTTCCGCTCCGCCCCGTCCGGCCCATGTGCCCGGCGGTTCGGTGGGCGTGGTCCCCTTCCCCTCGCCCCGAGATCCATCATCCCGAGCCGTCCGCCCCTGTTGACCTGACGGTTCCGCATATTAAATACGGCGATAAACGACAAACAATGACGAGAGCGGCATAGGACCGACAAGATGGCAAAATAGAGATCTTCCCCCACTGACGCCAGAGAAAGAGCCTCCGTGTCCGACGAGACCTCCCCGCACGCCTCCGACCGGCGGTCGGCGACCCCGATCGACTCCGGTGTGGCCCACTCCGCCCGAATCTGGAACTACTGGCTCGGCGGCAAGGACAACTACGCCATCGACCGTGAGATCGGCGACCAATTCGTCGGGATATTTCCTGAAATCGTGGATATTGCCCGCTCGTCCAGAGCGTTCCTCTCCCGCGCTGTCGAGTACATGGCCGGTGAGGGCGGGATCCGCCAGTTCCTCGACATCGGCACCGGGCTGCCCACCGTCGACAACACCCACCAGGTCGCCCAGCGGGTGGCCCCGGACGCGCGCATCGTCTACGTCGACAACGACCCCATGGTGCTGACGCACGCCCGCGCCCTGCTGACCGGCACCGCCGAGGGCGCGACCGAGTACATCGACTCCGACCTGCGCGACCCCGACAGGATCCTGAAGGCGGCCCAGGCCACCCTGGACTTCGACAGGCCCGTCGGGCTCATGCTGATGAACATCCTGGGGCACATCCCCGACATCGACGAGGGCCGCTCCATCGCGCGCCACCTGCTGGCCGCCCTGCCCTCCGGCAGCTACCTGGCGGTCGCCGACGGCACCAACGTCATCAACGGCGAGGAGTTCGAGAAGGCCATCGCCATCTGGAACGAGGCCGGCTCGGTCCCGTACATCCTGCGCAGCCCCGAGCAGATCGCGAGCTACTTCGAGGGTCTGGAGCTGGTGGAGCCCGGCGTGGTCTCGTGCCCGCTCTGGCGTCCCGGACCGTCGATCGTCGGCGGCCTCCGCGAGGTGGACGAGTTCTGCGCCGTCGGCCGCAAGCCCTGATGCGCTGAGAGGCGCTCTGTCGCCGGAGCAACCGGGGCCCGCTTCCTCAGCGGGCCCTTCTTTCATGTTCGGCCTCCCCCAGGGCCGCGCGCCTGACGGCCGAGGTGCGGTTCTCCAGGCCCCGCACCGGCCGGCGGAACACCGATCCCTCGCGCGGCGGCCCCGGGCTCTCCTTCTCCACCGCCGTTACGCCCGGCCGTCAAGCCGTCCGGCACGCCGGGAACCGGCGGACGACGTTTGACATCCATCCCGCCCTGACAGATGGTTGTTCGTATAAAGGACATGAGTGTCCGATAAACGGACAGAGCGGGAGAAGCGGATGCCGTACTACCGGGTCGTGGGGGAGATACCTCGCAAGCGGCACGTGCAGTTCCGGCGGCCCGACGGCGGGCTGTACGCCGAGGAGCTGATGGGTGAGGAGGGGTTCTCCAGCGACTCGTCGCTGCTCTACCACCGCCATCTCCCCACGGCGATCCTCAAGGCCGAGGCCGTCGAGCCCACCGAGGCCGGCAGGCTCGTCCCCAACCTGCCTCTCTCCCCCCGTCACCTGCGCACCCAGGACCTGCCGGTCGGAGGCGACCTGGTCACCGGGCGCGGGCTGCTCGCCGGCAACGCCGACGTCCGCATGTCGTACGCCGCGAGCGAGACGCCCAGCGAGCTCTACCGCAACTCCATGGGCGACGAGTGCGTCTACATCGCGAGCGGACGGGTCAGGTTCGAGTCGACGTACGGGGTGATCGAGGCCGGGGAGGGCGACTACGTCGTCATCCCCACCGGGACCATCCACCGCTGGGTGCCGCAGGGCCGCGTCACGGCGTTCACCATCGAGGCCGCGGGGCACATCCGCCCTCCCAAGCGCTACCTGTCCACCCACGGCCAGTTCCTGGAGCACGCCCCCTACTGCGAGCGCGACCTGCGCTCCCCCGGCGAGCCCCTCATCGTCGAGGGCGAGGAGGTGCCGGTGCTGGTCCGCACCCGCGGCGGGCTGACCCGGCTGGTCTACCGCAACCACCCGTTCGACGTGGTCGGCTGGGACGGCTGCCTCTACCCGTACGCGTTCAACATCAACGACTTCGAGCCCATCGTGAAGCGCACCCACGCCCCGCCGCCGGTGCACCAGACCTTCGAGGGTCCGAACTTCGTGATCTGCTCGTTCTGCCCCCGGCCGCTCGACTTCCACCCCGACGCGGTCCCGATCCCGTACAACCACCACAACGTCGACTCCGACGAGCTGATGTTCTACGCGGGCGGCGACTACACCGCGCGCAGGGGCTCGGGCATCGACGTCGGCTCGGTCTCGCTGCATCCGGCCGGGTTCACCCACGGCCCGCAGCCGGGCGCCGTCGAGGCGGTCATCGAGGCGGTCGGGCAGGGCCACACCCAGACGAGCGAGCTGGCCGTGATGGTCGACACCTTCCGTCCCCTCGACCTCGGCCCCGCCGGCCTGTCGGTGGAGGACCCCGGCTACGCGTGGACGTGGGCCCGTTGACGGGCGGGTGCCCGGCGGCGGGTTCGGCTGCCACGGTCGGCCCGAGCACGGACCCCGCCTCCTCGGCCACCCCGGTTACAGGTGCGGGGCGGGCACGGTCACGGGATCGCCACTGGGTATGGGCAGGGCCATGGGTACAGACATGAACACGGACCTGGGAATGGGAACGGCGACGCTCTTCCGCGGGCTCGTCGACGACGCCGGGCTGTTCCCGCCGACCGGGCTGCCGATGACCGAGGCCCTGGAGCGGCACAGGAACGACCTGGCCGGCAACGATCCGGTGCTCACCCACCGGTTCCTCTGCCCGGCCGGCCGCCTGGCGGAGCTCCGCGACCACCTGACCTTCCCGATCCGGCTCGGCCTGATCATGGACACCCCCGCCCTCCCGCCACTCGACGGCCTCGCCGTCGAGCTGGTCGAGGTGCGGCAGGCGCCGGACGAGACGCCTCAGGCCGTGTCGGAGCGGCTGGCCGACGGGCTGCCCGCCGGGGCCAGGCTCTTCGTCGAGGTGCCCCTCGACGGCCGTGGGCCCCTGCCGCGCGACGGCTCGGGGCCCGGCCTGAAGTTCCGCTGCGGCGGACTGACCGCCGACGCCTTTCCCGGCGCCGTCGACCTGGGCGCCCTCATCGCGCACTGCGCGGAGTACGGCGTGCCGTTCAAGGCGACCGCGGGCCTGCACAACGCGGTCCGCCACTTCGACTCCGCGCTGGGCGTGGACCGGCACGGCTTCCTCAACCTGGTCCTCGCGGTCTGCGCGGCCGCGGAAGGCCGCGATCCGGTGCCGGTGCTGAAGCTGACGGACGTCGGCGAGTTGGTGCGGCTCGCGCGGGCCGTGCCCCAGGAGACCGCGACGCGCGCCAGGAAGCTGCTGGTCTCGTACGGATCATGCAGCACGAGCACCCCGATCGAGGACCTGACGGCCCTGGGCCTCGTCGCCCGGCGCCCGAGCGCGACCACCCGCACAACGAAGGAGAGCAAGTGATGGCTTGGGGCCTGGAGAACCTGCCCTACGGAGTCTTCTCCCGCCACGAGGGGGAGACCCCTCGCGTCGGCGTCCGGTACGGCGATCAGATCGTCGACCTGGCCGGGGCCCTGCACGACGAGGTGTTCGCCACCGGTTCGCTCAACGCCTTCATGGCCAGGGGCCCGGTCGCCTGGCGCGACACCCGCACCCTGATCCAGAACAAGCTCCGCACCGACCTGCCGGTGGTCGAGCCGCACCTCGTCCCGCTGGAGGAGGTGACGCTGCACCTGCCGATCGAGGTGGCCGACTACGTCGACTTCTACTGCTCGCTGGAGCACGCCTCCAACCTGGGCCGGATGTTCCGCCCCGACGAGGAGCCGCTCAAGCCGAACTGGCGGCACCTGCCGGTCGGCTACCACGGCAGGGCCGGGACCGTCGTCGCCTCCGGCACCCCGATCACCCGGCCGTCCGGGCAGCGCGGCGCGGGGGTCTTCGGCCCGTCCGTCAGGCTGGACATCGAGGCGGAGCTGGGGTTCGTCGTCGGCACGCCGACGGCCCTCGGCGACCGGGCCGGACGCTTCGAAGACCACGTGTTCGGCGTGACCCTGGTGAACGACTGGAGCGCCCGCGACATCCAGGCCTGGGAGTACGTCCCGCTCGGCCCGTTCCTCGGCAAGTCCTTCGCCACCTCGATCTCACCGTGGATCACCCCGCTCGCCGCCCTGTCCGAGGCCCGCGTCGAGGGCAGGGCGCAGGATCCCGAGCCGCTCGGCTACCTGCGCCGCGAGGAGCCCTGGGGGCTCGACCTGCGGCTGGAGGTCGCGGTGAACGGCGAGGTCGTCTCCCGTCCCCCGTACCGGGACATGTACTGGACGCCGGACCAGATGCTCGCCCACATGACCGTCAACGGCGCCGCGCTGCGCACCGGCGATCTCTACGCCAGCGGCACGATCTCCGGCACCGGGCCGGGCGAGCGCGGCTCGCTGATCGAGCTGACCTGGAACGGGACCGAGCCGCTCAAGCTGCCCGACGGCTCCACCAGGTCGTTCCTGGAGGACGGGGACACCGTTACGATCACCGCGACGGCTCCGGGGCCCGGCGGAACCGTGATCACTCTGGGCGAGGTGTCGGGCAGGATCGCACCCGCGAGGCAGGAGCATCGTGATCGATCCTGACAGGTGTCGAGCAGAAGACATACGGTAGGGAAAGGAACCTCCCCGACGTCCGACCCGTTGAACAAGGCAGGAGGGCCGGAGCATGGATTACTGGGTCATCTGGCTGATTCTGGCGGTCGTGCTGGTAGTCGCCGAGATCTTCACCCTGACCACCGCTCTCGGCCTGCTCGGGGGTGCCGCCCTCATCGCCTCCGTCGCCGCCGGCCTCGGACTGCCGCTCCCGCTCCAGTTCCTGGTCTTCGTCGCCTCCCTGGGCGCGGGGGTGGTCGCGATCCGGCCCATCGCCAGGCGCCATCTCAAGGGGCTGCAGCCCCGGAGCCAGCGGTTCGGGATCCAGGCGATCGTCGGCAAATCCGCGTACGTGCTGCGCGAGGTGACCGGTCAGGACGGCCGGGTGCGGATCGGCGGCGAGGAGTGGTCCGCCAGAGCCTACGACGAGACCCTGGTGATACCCGCCGGGGCTACCGTCGACGTCATCGAGATCGAGGGCGCGACCGCTCTCGTGTATCCCCGGGAGTGACTCATGGACGCTCTGCTCATAGCCGGGCTTCTCATCGTCCTGCTGGCGGTGTTCACCGTGGTTCGCTCGGTGCGCATCGTCCCGCAGGCACGGGCCCGCAACGTGGAGCGGCTCGGCCGCTACCACAGCACGCTCAAGCCCGGCCTCAACTTCGTGATCCCGTACATCGACCGGGTCTATCCGATGATCGACCTGCGCGAGCAGGTCGTCTCCTTCCAGCCCCAGCCGGTGATCACTGAGGACAACCTGGTCGTCGAGATCGACACGGTCCTGTACTTCCAGGTCACCGACCCCCGGGCGGCGGCGTACGAGATCGCCAACTACATCCAGGCCGTCGAGCAGCTCACGGTCACCACGCTGCGCAACGTCGTCGGCTCGCTGGACCTGGAGATGACGCTGACCTCGCGCGACACGATCAACAGCCAGCTCCGCGGTGTGCTCGACGAGGCGACCGGCAAGTGGGGCATCCGGGTCAACCGGGTGGAGATCAAGGCCATCGACCCGCCGAAGAGCATCAAGGAGGCGATGGAGAAGCAGATGCGCGCCGAGCGCGACAAGCGCGCGGCGATCCTCAACGCCGAGGGCCAGCGGCAGTCGCAGATCCTCACCGCCGAGGGTGACAAGCAGAGCGCGATCCTGCGGGCCGAGGGTGACCGGAGCGCCGCGATCCTCAAGGCCCAGGGCCAGTCCCAGGCCATCGACGAGGTCTTCCAGGCCGTACACCGCAACGACCCCGACCCCAAGCTGCTGGCGTACCAGTATCTCCAGGTGCTGCCGGAGTTGGCCAAGGGCCCGAACAACACCTTCTGGGTGATCCCCAGCGAGGTCACCTCGGCCATCCAGGGCGTCTCCAAGGCGTTCACCGAGGCGCTGCCGCAGTCGGCCGCCACCCGCGAGGCCCCCGCGATCAGCGAGGACACCGCCAGGGAGACGGCCCAGGCCGAGCAGGCCGCCGCCGAGGCGGTCGCCGAGGCCGCCGAGGCCGATCTGGGTCCCCGCCAGCTCAACGCGGCCCCGTCCCCCCTGCCCACCGACGGCCTCTCGGTCCCCCAGGAGGAGCACCACCGCACCACTCCCTGAGTCCCGCTCCCGGTGGGCGGCCGCGTTTGACGCCGTTGGCCTGTACGGGGAGCAACACCACACCACCCCCTGGGCCCCGCTCCCGCCCGAACAGCCGACCGTTCGGCCGTTCGGGCAGGCGCAGGCGGGTACCGGCCCGGCCCCGTGCCTCCGGCGACGATCGTCGCTGGGCGCGGGGCCGGTGAGAGTTCCGGTCCGGGTGGGGACGCCGAACCTCAGATGTGGCAGGCGCCGATCTTCTTCAACCACACGCCACAGTTCTTACAGGCGCTGCGCGCCTGCCATTTCCCGGCCGTGCTGTTCCAGGTCTCGGCGTGGAAGTAGAGGGTTTCCGCCTGGATTTCAGACTTTTTCGTGATTTTCCTGGCGATGAGGAGCTTGTTCATGGCATCGACCTCCGCGCAGGCGTTCACCGGCCAGTCCTCCACCTGGGGCACGCCGGCCAGCAGTTCCTCCATGACCGAATGCTGCTTGTCCGCGTGGACGTAGGTGCCACTGGTGCCGGTGTAGGTCTTGCCCGTGATCGTGTCGGCGAGGCCCACGATCACCGTGCCGACCGTGGCCCCCTTCCCTCCGGGGTACTTCTTGCGCAGGCTGACGGCCTCCTCCCGGGCACTGGCGATGATCGTCTCGTGCCGTCTCTTCGCCTGCGTCTCGGCCTCCTGGCGGTCCACCTCGGCCTTCTTGGTCAGGTAGTAGGTCCAGCCGCCCCCGTCGTTCTCCTCCACCCAGTCGATGAACGCCGCCCGCGCGCTCGCCTCGCTCGTGCCCTCGATGATCGCAAGCTCCAGACGTGACAGCCTCTTCATCAGAAGCTCGACGCCGTCCTTCTCCATGTTCAGGATCGTCATCTTCCTGAAGAATCCGTCCAGCAGCGTCCGGGCGTCGAAAGCCCATTTCTTGACGCCTGTGGTGGGAACCTGGTCGCCCACCGTGGGCAGGGCGACGTGCGGCTGATCGGTCATGGCGTGCCTTTCCCTGTGGTTCGCACAAGCATCCGCGCGAGCGATGTACGACCGATTACCGAGCGATATATTCCGCCTGCAACCAGTGAAAAGGCATCGCCCAGAAAGGGGCGCCGAATTCCCGGCTTCGGCGGTCGCCGACCGCCGGGGCGGGAGCGCCCGTCGGACGACAGAGGCTGGACATCTGTCCGATTTAAGGTCAAATGCCCGGGTACATCGTTAGTTCTCGGGGGCCGGGTGTGAAGCAACGCTGTGGGCAGGGTTAAGAAAACCGCGATGGACACCCCCGAAGGCGGCCGGGCACAGTGCGTAGGGTTCGGAGTTGAGGGGGATCCGCGATGAAAGCGCTGGTCAAGGAGAGGGCCGAACCCGGCCTGTGGCTGATCGACGTACCGGAGCCGTCGGTCGGCGCCGGAGAGGTGCTGATCAGGGTGCTGCGGACCGGGATCTGCGGGACGGATCTGCACATCCGGAGCTTCGACGCCTGGGCCCGGCAGACCCTGCGGACGCCGCTCGTCGTCGGGCACGAGTTCTGCGGCGAGGTCGTCGAGGTGGCGCCGGGCGTGGAGGACATCGCCCCCGGTGATCTGGTCAGCGGCGAGGGGCACCTGGTCTGCGGCAAGTGCCGCAACTGCATGGCCGGACGGCGGCACCTGTGCCACAGCACGATCGGGCTGGGGGTCAACCGGAACGGCGCCTTCGCCGAGTACCTGACGCTCCCCGCCTCCAACGTCTGGGTGCACCGGGTCCCGGTGGACCTCGACGTGGCGGCGATCTTCGACCCGTTCGGCAACGCGGTGCACACCGCCCTGACGTTCCCGATGGTCGGCGAGGACGTGCTGATCACCGGGGCCGGGCCGATCGGGCTGATGGCCGCCGCGGTGGCCACCCACGTGGGCGCCCGCAACGTGGTCATCACCGACGTCAGCCACGAACGGCTGGCCATCGCGAACAAGCTGGGCGTCACCCTGGCGCTGAACGTCGCCGAGAAGTCCGTCGCCGACGGCCTGCGTGAACTCGGCATGCGGGAGGGCTTCGACGTGGGTCTTGAGATGTCCGGGAACCCGCAGGCGCTCCGCGACATGATCGCCAACATGTCGCACGGCGGGAAGATCGCCATGCTCGGGCTGCCCGCCGAGGAGTTCGCCGTCGACTTCGCGACCATCGTGACCTCGATGATCACCATCAAGGGCATCTACGGCCGGGAGATGTACGAGACCTGGTACGCCATGTCCGTGCTCCTGGAGAAGGGCCTCGACCTCTCCCCCGTGATCACCGACCGCTTCTCCTACCGCGACTTCGACGCGGCCTTCGACACCGCCGCCGGCGGCAGGACCGGCAAGGTCATCCTGGACTGGACCGCCTGATGTCCGGCTCCTACCGCGACTTCTACACCGCCGACGGCGGCGGAATCGACAAGATCACCTTGGATTGGACCGCCTGATGTTCGACAACGTCCGCGACGACTTCCGTACCACCCTGAACGAGATCGCATCCGCCGGGCTGCTCAAGCCGGAGCGGGTCATCACCACCCCGCAGCGCGCCGACATCGCCGTGGCCGGCGGCGGTGAGGTGCTGAACTTCTGCGCCAACAACTACCTGGGCCTGGCCGACCACCCCGAGGTGATCGCCGCCGCCAAGGAGGCCCTCGACCGCTGGGGCTTCGGAATGGCCTCGGTCCGCTTCATCTGCGGCACCCAGGAGGTGCACAAGGAGCTGGAGGCGCGGCTGTCGGCCTTCCTCGGCCAGGAGGACACCGTTCTCTACAGCTCGTGCTTCGACGCCAACGGCGGTGTCTTCGAGACCCTGCTCGACGACCGGGACGCGGTGATCTCCGACGCGCTCAACCACGCGAGCGTCATCGACGGCATCCGCCTGTCCAAGGCCCGGCGCCTGCGCTACGCCAACCGCGACCTGGCCGAGCTGGAGGCACGGCTCAAGGAGTCCGCCGACGCCCGGCGCAGGCTGATCGTCACCGACGGCGTCTTCTCCATGGACGGCTACGTCGCGCCGCTGAGGGAGATCTGTGACCTGGCGGAACGGTACGGGGCCATGGTGATGGTCGACGACTCGCACGCCGTCGGCTTCGTCGGCGAGCACGGCGGCGGCACCCCCGAGCTGCACGGGGTGCGGGATCGGGTCGACATCCTCACCGGCACGCTCGGCAAGGCGCTCGGCGGGGCCAGCGGCGGCTACGTCGCGGCCCGCAAGGAGATCTGCGAGCTGCTCCGCCAGCGCTCACGCCCCTACCTGTTCTCCAACTCCCTGGCCCCGGTGATCGCCGCCGCGTCGCTGCGCGTCCTCGACCTGATCAGCGGCTCGGACGAGGCCCGCCGGCGGCTGCGCGCCAACACCGAGCGGTTCCGCACTCAGATGACCAAGGCCGGGTTCGACATCCTGCCCGGCGACCACCCCATCGTCCCGGTGATGATCGGCGACGCCGCCGAGGCCGCCGCGATGGCCGAACGCCTGCTGGAGCTGGGCGTCTACGTGATCGGCTTCTCCTACCCCGTCGTCCCGCACGGCCAGGCCCGCATCCGGGTCCAGCTCTCGGCGGCCCACTCCACCGAAGACGTGGACCGAGCCCTGGCGGCGTTCGCCACCGCCCGCGGCTGAGCACCCGTCACGGCCCCCGTCGCCGTGACGGGATCGCCGCGGCGGATCACCGAGACTCGGAGCGGCCCGCGATCCGCGACAGGTGCAGGGCGAAGGGACTCTCGAACGCCGAGATAGCCGAACGCCTGTACATGTCGGTGGGCGCGGTGAAAGCGCACATCTCCGGCGCGCTGACCAAGCTCGGGCTGAACAACCGGATCCAGCTGGCCGTGCTCGCCCACGACGCGCGAGACCGACCCGCGCGCCGTCCGCCCTCCGGTCAGCTCTCCGCGTTCGGAGCGAACAGGTCGACGCTGTTGCCGTCCGGGTCGTGGATCACCGCGTACCGCTGCCCCCAGAACGCGTCCCACGGCTCCTTGTCCCCTTCGTACCCGAGAAGGACCAGCTGCTCGTACGCCTCGTCCACCTCGGCCGGGGTGTCGAACCGGAACGCCAGCGAGACCCCCTGCCCGTTCCCGGGCCGCCAGTCGGGGTAGAACGAGCGGATCGTCTCGACCGTGTCCCAGGCGAGGCGCAGGCCGCCGGGCAGGACCGCCTCGACGTGCGGCTGCCCGTCGGCCTCCGACGGCACCTCCAGGCCGAGCAGCCGGTAGAAGGCCAGCGAGCGGCCCATGTCCTCGACGACCATGCCGATGACGTCCAGTTGGGCTTTCATATCGAATTCTCCGATCGCGGGTTCGCGGTGGGATGTTGTGAGGGGTCCTGGGGCGCGGACCGCCCTCAGCTCGGCGAGACATGCGTGACCGGCCTGCACACCGAACCGTGGATCCCCCCTGGTACGGCTCAACCTAGCCCTGCCTCCCCGCCGCGGTCTTGTAGGAAACGGACGCGGTCAGGGGATGGGAGCGCGACCCCGGAGGCACTGCGTACGAACGACCTCGGCGAGAATATGGAGGTGATAGAGACACGGCGGCTCAGGACCCTGCGGGCGGTGGCCGACCACCGCACGGTCACCGCGGCCGCCGCCGCGCTGCACCTGACCCCCTCGGCGGTCTCCCAGCAGCTCGCCGCCCTGGAACACGAGGTGGGCCACCGGCTGCTCGACCGCGACGGCCGGGGCGTACGGCTGACCGCCGTCGGCCGCATCCTCCTGGGCCACACCAACGAGATCCTCGCCCAGCTTGAGCGGGCCGAGGCCGACATCGCCGCCTACACGACCGGTACGGCGGGTGAGGTGAAGGTGGCCTCGTTCGCCACCGCGATCGGGCTCCTGGTGGCCCCGGCCGTCGGCGTACTCCACGGAAAGGCGCCCGGCATCCGGGTACGGGTCCTGGACGCCGAGGGCGACCAGAGCCTCACCATGGTCCTGGACGGCGCGGTGGACGCGGCCGTGGCCGTGGAGTATCGCGGAGCCCCCGCCGAGGACGACCGGCGCCTGTCGCGCATCCCGCTCTACTCCGAACCGTTCGACGTGGTGCTCCCCCGGGACCACGCCCTCGCGGAGCGCGAGGTGACGGTCGCGGATCTGGCCGGGGAGACCTGGATCGGCCCCTATCCGGGCAACCCCTGCCACGACGTGATCGCACTGGCCTGCGAGCACGCGGGCTTCGCCCCCGAGTTCGCCCACTCCTCGGACGACTTCAGCGCGGTGGTCGCGCTGGCCGCCGCCGGGGCCGGGGTGGCGATGGTGCCCCGCCTGGCCCTGCGCGGCACCGACCTGTCCGGCGTCGAGATCCGCCGGGTCGCGGGTCCGGAACGCCGGGTCTTCACCGCCGTACGCCGGGGCGCGGAACGACACCCCCTGCTCATCCCCCTGCTGGACGCCCTCCGGCACACCGCGACGGCCCTGGACCGGACCTCGTCACCCTAGCGGGCTCTTCCCTGCCGGGACCGACGGCGTCGCCGACGATGCCAGTAACGGCCCCCGACCGTCGCCATCAAGGCGACCGTGGCGGCTATCCCTATGATCACCGCATGAAACACAAGATCTATACCTGTCGCCTGCTCGAAAAGTCCCATTTGACGACTTCTTCGACAACCGGAGGGCCGACAGACGCGTGAGCGGGCGTTTTGCCGAGAAAGCTTTACCCAACCGGGCCCGGCCGCTGGAACGGGAAGCCCCGACGATCTCCACTCAGGCAAGGTGTCCGTTCAGGGGCGTAGAGCCCCGAGAAGCCCGCACCAGCCGGCCACACCGGGTTCCGCCCGAGCCCGTTCTCCACGAGGAGACCTGCCGAGCCCACCCGGAGAACGACACGACCCCGACCCCGTCTTCGCTGGATTGGCATTCGGTATAACCGAAGATATATTCGGTCTATGCGAAGCGTTGCGGCGCCCATCGTTCCCATCTTCAAAACCCGAACGCAGGCGGAGATCCTGGCCGCCGTCTATCTGCGGCCTCGGCGGAACTGGACCCTTGCCTCTCTCGCCCGAGAGTTGGACATGGCACCTTCCACCCTGCATGCCGAGGTACATCGCCTCATCGACGCACAGCTGATCACTACGGTCGAGATCGGACGCTCCCAGGTCCTGCATGCCAATCCCGACCACCCGCTGTTCCGGCCCGTGACCGAGATCCTGAACTACATGTACGGCCCTCACACGATCATCAGCGAGGAGTTCGCCGGTATCCCCGGCACCGAGCGCCTGCTCATCTTCGGCTCGTGGGCCGCCCGTCATGCTGGAAATCCAGGACCCGTCCCCCACGACATTGACGTACTCGTCGTCGGTGAGGTCGATCGGGCTGCCCTCTATGCCGCCGCCGACCGTGCTCAGGAGCGCATCGGCATGCCGGTCAATCCCGTCCTCGCCTCCACCCACCGCTGGAACGCGGAGGCCGATGCCCTCATCAGGCAGATCAAGTCAGCCCCCGTGATCGACCTGACCGCCGAAATCCACACCTGATCGGAGAAACCCGCCCCATGACACGGTGGAAGCGGACCGCGCGATAGCGGCCGCACGCGCGCTGATCGACGCCACCGGCAAGCTCCTCGACCACCTTGGCCTGTTCTGAAAGTGCCAAGATCCGAAGGCATCGGCAGTCAAACGAAGTCGGCAACGGTGACTTCCATGATCTGGGTGACTTCGCATCTTCGCGACGCAGATCCGCTGGCTAGTATCGCGACGTGACGGATGACGCCCTCCATGACCACGCCATTGACGCCTTCATCGCGGCGACCAATGCCGATGACCCGGCGCGGCGGGCCACGCTGCTGAGCCGTGCCCTTACCGGCGACGTCGTCTTCTGGGGGCCGCTGGGCCGAGGTGTCGGGCGCAAGGCGGTCGAGGACTTCATCACCGAGGTGGTGCAGGGGCACCCGTCGGGCCCCTGCCTGATGGTCCGTACCACCCGGGTGGACGCACCGGGAGAGTGGGCGCGTTTCGGGTGGCGCTACGAGGACGCCTCCGGCCGGAGCCTGCTGACCGGGATGGACGTGGTGCACGTCACCGTCGAGGGCGACATCGACGAAATAGTGATCTTCGCTGACCCTCCGGAGTGAGTTCCGGCTCGCCCGAGTGCTGGACGCGCTCCGGCAGACCGCGTTGCGCCCCGTCTCCGCAAGGTCTTCGGTATGACCGAAGATGCGTTCGGTCTGTACGAAGCGTCGTGGCAGCCATCGTTCCCCTGCGGCGAGGCTCGTGAGCAGGCTCCGGCATTGGGACGAGAGACCCCCGGCGGGGTGCTCCAACGGGGGAGGTGGAGCCGGAGCGGCACGCAGGTTCTTTCGTGGGGGACGAATCCGTGTGCCGCCACCCGCCGGGGGTGGTTCGTCGGCTCCCAGCGGGTGCCGGGAGCGGCGCGTCACCCCGGCTGAGCGGAGGTCGGCGCTCCGGGGAGGAGATCATCCGGAGACGGCGGGGCTGATCGCTCGGTGAGACCCTCGTCAGAGCGCGGCGGATTCGCGGGAAGCTCACACCAGACGGTCCGGCCGGGTTCGCGGCCGTGGGAGCGGTAGCCCCAGTTTCCGCCGGAGAGCATGCCGACGATGGCCAGCCCTCGGCCGTTCTCCATCAGAAGGCATGCCGGGGCCGCCCGGAGGCGGGGTTCCTCGGCGCCCAGGCCCGCGTCCACGACCTCGACGCGCAGCAGCCCGCCGTACGCCAGCAGCCGCAGAACCAGCGGATCGTTATTGGCGGCCCCGGCCTGCCCGGTGACCCCGTGCCGGGCGTGCTGGACGGCATTGGTCACCAGCTCGGACACGGCCAGCCGCGCGTTCTCATAGGCCGGATGACTCTCTCCCAGCCATTTACGAACCTCCTCCCGCGCGCTCGATGCGGCCTCGGGACCACTGGTCAGAAATATCTCGCTGAACGTCTCCGGTTTCATGGAATTGCCCCTTCCGACCGAATTAAGCCGACCTGCCGTCACCGGAGCCATTAACTGACATCCCGTGACAGCTATAGCTCGACAGGCACACGGTCCCAAACACCGGAGCACAGCGGAAGCCAATCCCGCGT
The DNA here is from genome assembly GCF_053592655.1 of Streptosporangium sp. NPDC002607. Taxonomy (NCBI): domain Bacteria; kingdom Bacillati; phylum Actinomycetota; class Actinomycetes; order Streptosporangiales; family Streptosporangiaceae; genus Streptosporangium; species Streptosporangium sp. NPDC002607. The sequence continues at coordinate 64,005 of NZ_JBSFWD010000028.1, read as the reverse complement.
TTACCATGGGTTCACAGTTTGCGAAGTAAGTTCGCAACACTGTGAACCCACGAAAACTTCGCATCCATTCCCTCGGCAATGAAAATGAAGGAGACTCCTAAAGAGGCAACGAGAGGAGACCGAAATGAGCATCGTCCCGGAGCCGGAGCCGGAGCCAGACTCGGATCTAGAGTTTGATACGCATTCATACGAATCCACGCGCGTTCAATTCGGCAGAGAGCTACGGAAATACCGGATTTTGTCCGGACTTACCCAGAGGCAACTCTGCATCGCGGTCCCCATCGCCATAAGCCATCTGAGCATGTTGGAGAACGGTCACAGGGCTCCCACCAGGAAACTGGCCCACCAGCTGGACGAGGCCCTCGACCTGGGCACAACGCTCGTCGACCTACTGGACCGCCTGGACCGCATCGCCACACAGGTCCCCCGCTGGTTCCGCTCCTGGCTGGAGTTCGAGCCCCTGTCGGTCTCCCAGCGCATCTGGGAACCCCTGATGGTGCCTGGCCTCCTCCAGACCGAGCAGTACGCGGAAACCATCCTCAGCCACAACCCCGGCGTTACCCCCGAGCAGGTGAAGGAGAATGTCGTGGCCCGAATGGACCGGAAGAACATTCTTCACCGACTCGACCCCCCGATGCTCTGGGCCATCCTGGACGAAGGCGTCCTGCACCGTCCCATCGCCGATCCAGAGGTGATGAGGGGCCAACTCCGCTATCTTCTGGAGATATCAAAGAGCCCATGGCTCTCTCTTCAGGTGCTCCCCCACACCGCGCGCAACGTGCTCGGCCTGCTGGGGGGCTTCACCATCGCCGACATGCCAGGAAGCGCACCTTCGGTGGCCTACATCGATTCCCAGAGCACCGAGGATCGGGTAAGCGAGCGGGCCGAAGAGGTAAAAAGGCTAGAATTCAGATACGACCTGATCCGCGCGGACGCTCTATCCCGGAGCGATTCACGCGACATGATCAAGGAGGCGATCCAGCGATGGACGACCTGACCCGGGAACTCCACACCGCCCACTGGCGCAAATCCACCCTCTCCGGCGACGACGCAAGCAACTGCGTCGAAATCGCCAACCTCTCCAACAACCACCGAGCCATCCGCGACAGCAAAAACCCCACCGGCCCCACCCTCCTCCTAACCCCCCGCCAGTGGGCCACCTTCATCACCACTATCAAGAACGGCGACCTCCTCTGACCAAAACGTTCATATGGCCTTCTATCCGGCAAACCCTCCGAGTGGATGCGTCATCTCGACACAAGCCTCCCAACATGACAAAAGAGACGACGCGGCAGATCAAATCAACATTTCAGCAGGTGAGACCATTGCGGATTATCATGCTCCCATGTCTCTCGGGTTCACTGATTCAGGAGCCTGGCTCTCTGTGCCCGCAGCAGGTAATCCTCTCTGCTCTCCCTGCCAGGGCCGCACCACCACTCACCCCCGCACCGGCAAAAGAAAGAAGGGCGCTATGACAGCAGTCACTCCCTGGGGGCTTAGCCGGATGACGGAGCCTCTTCCCGAGGAACCGTCGTTGTACGAAACGGCTGAATTAGATCCCGTAACTCAGCTCACTCACTTCTACGACGGGGCCGGCGCCATCGTGGACATGGGTAAGAAGGTCACCGTCACCAAGTCCAGAGGCGGCGGGAGCGATGGCTCAAGCGGAAGTTCCTCGGTAGCGGACGACAGCAACAACGACGGGTAGGGGCATGCGGCCCTCGCCACAGACCGTTCTGGTCGTCACATCGGCAGAGGACGTCACTGCCAACCTGGTCATCGAGGTTTTGAACGAGCGCCAGGTGCAGATCGCCCGCGTCGATCCCGGCGATATCGGCGCCGAACCGGTATTCAGCGCTTACCTCGGCGATGACCGCCGAAAGGAGTGGGCGGGCCGGCTTCGTACGCCGAGTCGTGACATCGCACTGGAGGAGGTTGGGGCGGTGTACTACCACCGCCCCGCCCCATTCTCCGCCCGATTCGCCCACCTGCCCGCCCTGGATCGGAAATTCGCTGCGGTTGAAGCTCAGCATGGGCTCGGTGGCATCCTGAACCACCTACACGGCGCGGTGTACGTCAACCACCCTGCGGCGAACAACCGCGCCGACTACAAGCCCTCCCAGCTCCAGACGGCCGCTCAGCTTGGACTGACCGTCCCGTCGACCCTGATCACCAATGACGTGGAACAGGCGCGCAAGTTTGCCGCTGAGCACGGTCCGATCATCTACAAGTCCTTCCGAGGTGCCCCACGCGCTCCGGATGGTCGCGTTGCTGCGATCTGGACGCAGCGGGTTAACCCAGAAGATCTGGACGACTCGGTTTCGGTGACTGCCCACCTGTTTCAGCAGGAGGTGAATAAGGCTGCTGATGCCAGAGTGACCGTAATCGGGAAAAGTGTGTTCGCAAGCAGAATCACCACCCCCGATGACGCTCTCGACTGGCGCAGTGGCGACTGGGAGCAACTAACCCACGATCCAATCGACGTGCCCGAACCGATCAGACGCGCCCTACGCGCCTACCTCGACCATTTTGGGCTGGTATTCGGCTGTTTCGACTTCGCGCTCGAAGCCACCGGCGGGCGAAGTTCCGAATCCTGGACCTTCATCGAATGCAACCCGAACGGGCAATGGGCCTGGCTACCTGACGCCACCGCGATGGCGCACGCCTTCGCTGACGTACTACTGGAAGGGTGGTGGCCGTGACCGCGGCCATGAAGCTCCGCCATGCATTGGCGGACACCGTGGGGTCGCCCGGCTGGCGCGAGGCACTGGAGGAGGTGCCTCGTGAGCTGTTCGTGGGAGATGCCGTCTACCTGGCTGACACGACCCGAGGTGATCTGTGGATGCCCGTCCGGCGCGCCGAGGTAGGTGAGGACGGCTGGCTGGCCCTGGTCTATACCGACGAGACGTGGGTGACCCAGGTGGACGGGGTTCTGGCCGAAGAGACGACGGGGACGGTGATGGGATCGCCCAGCTCGTCGTCCACGGCCCCGAGCCTGGTCGTGCGGATGCTGGAGGCAGCGGAGATCGGTAAGGGTGACAGAGTGCTGGAGATCGGCACGGGTACCGGCTACTCGACCGCGCTGATGTGTCAGCGCCTCGGCAGCGGTACGGTCACCTCGGTCGAGTACGACCCTGCCGTGGCCGAGCGCGCCAGGAAGGCCATCACCAAAGCCGGGCACACACCGACTCTGGTTGTGGGTGACGGCCTGCATGGCTACTACGAAAACGCCGACTACGACAGGCTGATCGGCACCTGCTCGGTACGGACCATTCCCCCGGCATGGCTGGACCAGTTACGCGCCGGAGGGACCATCACCACTCCCATGTGGGGTTGGATGGGCGGAGTCGCGTTTGCACACCTCACCCTCGCCGACGAGGGCGAGGCGAGCGGACGACTCCTGAAGGACGACCTCTACTTCATGCGCGCCCGCTCCCACCTGCCTCCACCGCGGCCACCCGTTGTGACCGGCATCGGAGATGCCAGGGAGAGCAGGATCGATCCGGCGATCCTGGATGACGAGGCAGCCCTGTTCGTCGCCCAGCTCGCCGCGCCGGCCGCCCAGCGGGCATCGGGTGAGGACATGACGATCCTGTTGGATGTCGGCACCGGGTCGCGGGCCGACACCAAGCCGAGCCCGGGTGGAGGCTGGATCGTGCACCAGCACGGCCCCCTGCGGCTGTGGGATGCGGTCGAGGACGCCATCCTGCTCTGGCAAAACGCCGGATCACCACACCAGTCGGCGTTCGGGCTCACGGTTACCAGAGACCGCCAACATGTATGGCTGGGCGAGCCTGACGGACCAAGCTGGGATCTTCCCGCTTAGTCACTGAGAACTCCCTTGGGGAGCGGTGGCGTTGTTCTTGCGATTCGACCCGGTCAGGCCGGGGCGAGGCCGACATAATCGCGGGGTGGACGGACCTTTCACCCGACGCCGACACCTGGCCACCATCTCCCCGTACATCACCCACACGGTGCGCCAGGACGGTACCTGGGTGATCAGCTGATACCGCCGGACCAGGCGCCGGTCACCCGGCTAGATCTGGACCGCGTGTGCTGTTTCCCGCCGGCCCAATCTGATGACTCGTTAGCGACGGAGGTTCAGGGTGGCCCCGTCGGCAACCCGGCCCGTTCGGACACAGGGGGCATGGTCCCGCTAGGGGCTGTGCTGCGGATCAGGACCGGGACGCCGCAGTGAGCCTCGCGACATCGGAGGCGTAGACGGTCGTCCAGTGCGGATGCAGCCGGTAGTAGACCACGTCGTTGTCCCAGTCGAAGGAGTCGTCGCCGTAGAAGTCCTTGAAGTACGCGAGCAGGTCCGGCCAGTCCGCGGCCGACTCGCCGTCCTGGGGGTTGAGGATCTCCACCGTGCCGTGCGTGAACACGCCCAGCTCCTCACCGCGCATGTGCGCGGCGCTGACGGCGGGCCGGGCGGCGAGGTGACGGGCCTTGGCGGCGCCGCGCGCCGTGCCGAAGTGCCACTTTCCGTGCAGGAAGTGCCCGTCCACACCACTGATCCGCGGCTCGCCCTTCGCCGTCACGGTGGACAGGGCGAGGGTGCACATGCCGGTGAGGACCTGGGTGAGCTGCTCTGCGGTCAGGGTGCGCTCGCTGTTGATGATCGAGCGGAGGTGCGAGTTGGAGCGGGAGAGGGAGGCGTCGAGGAGGGCCTGGAGCTCTTTGAGCTCTTCTGGCGTTTCGCGCATTGAAGTCCTTATCTATCCATAGGGCCCGGTCCACGCCCGCCATCGACGCCGACCGATGAAACCATGCTCGACCCAAAACCCGACACCTTGTGTCGTATTTCTTCACCCGTCTCGCGGACCGCGGCGGGCCGCCTAGGCGGACGCCACACCCGGCGACGGCGATGGGCGGGCCGGTTTCTTATCGGTGATCGGCGTGTGGTCCGGATCAGTGGTAGGCGCCCACGGCGGCGAAGTAGAGGGCGAGGCTGATGGCGCCCGCGCCGGTGAGGGTCGCCCAGGCGGTGCTCGCGCCGGCGGCGCGAGCGATCAGCCCGGCGGCGATCGCGATGTTGAGCGCGGTGGACAGGGCCGGCAGCAGAAACAGGATCTCGGTCAGGGGCATCTCAGGGCTCCCCGTGAGGTCGCGGTGAAGGCCCCCGTGGTGCTCGAAAGGGTCGCCGTCGACCGGGTGTGCGCCGCCATCCGGAAGCTCCTGCTCGATTCTCAGCAGAACGCCCCCCTGGTCACTGGGTGGGATCACGAATAGTTCATGCCGTGCGCCCGCAATGTCCCAGTTTGTGGGAAATGTGAATGACGTGGTCTTGTGATGATTGATAGCTGTTTTTCGATATAAGTCTTTCTCTGGAAGTTATGGCGGAACCCGCGTTTCATGGCGCTCTTTACAGGGGTATTTATAGTCGTGTATCGCAACTCCGGTGCAGCAAGCTTTAAATGCTCTGATCTATGTCATTGGAGTAATTCTAGGGAAGTCAGTGACTGTTCGTAGCACAGATCAGTACACCACACGCGTCACCCGGCCGCCCCGGGTCGCGCCCATGCTCGGGCCCGCCTTCGTCGCCGCCATCGCGTACGTGGACCCGGGGAACGTCGCCACCAACCTCACGGCCGGTGCCCCCCTCGGCTACACGCTGGTGTGGGTTGTCGTGCTGTTCCTGCTCGTCGGCTTCTGCCGGGACCGCACGCTCATGGGCCCGCTGATGAACGCCCCGCTCACCACCGCGATCGCGGCCGACGCCGGCACGGTGGTCGCACTGCCGGCCTGTTCTCTCCCGCTCACCCCGCTCGGGTGACCGAGCCATGCCTGAGGAGACCTCCCGATGCGCAAACTGGACGACCTTGGCTCGGAGCACGGGATCCCCCTCCCGATCTCGGTGTCGGGCACGCGCGTCAAGCTGCTCGCCCTCATCCTGCTGGCCGTACTGGCGTTGGTTTCCGATTCTCCGGAATGGATCACGTTGGTGCTGATCCTCACGAGTGTCGCCATACCGCCCGCCGTGGCGGTGCTGGGTGGCCCGGCAGCCGTACGCGCGCTCTTCCTGCTGCCGCCGCGGCCCTTTCCACCTGACACGATCCGGAAGGAAGATCTCATATGACCGAGAAGCCCACCCAGCAGCGCATCCCGCACCCGCAGCGGGACGGCCAGGGCGGCACCGACACCGGTCCCCGGAACATCGAGCTTGATCTCCAGAATTCGGACCTGCTCACGCCGCCGGAGACCGACCACGGCACCGTGCCCAACATGAAGTTCTCCTTCTCCATGGCGCACACCCGGGTCGAGCGGGGCGGCTGAACCCGCGAGGTCACCCAACGGGAGCTGCCGATCGCCACTCCCCTGGCGGGGGTGGACATATCGAGGCGCTGCCGAAGGACAAGCGCCCTGTCGTCGCCTGAACGGGACCCGTCGCGTCCCGGGCCGTCCCTCGAGGGCCCGGAACGCGCCTGAAATCAGGTCAGGAGCCCGGTGGCGTACATGAGGAGCATTCCGGCGAGGATGCCGGTGATGCCGAGCGGATGCAGCAGCCGTCCCCCGTGGTCCCGTACCGACGGGGCGATCTGGATGATGACCTGCGCGATCGCGCCCACGCCGAGCCCGAGCAGCAGCGCGGCGAGCGCGGGCTGGGTGGTGGCCGCGCCGAACCAGGCGCCCAGGATGGCTGGGGCGCCAGCGACCAGGCCCAGGAAGGAGAGCCGGAGCGGCGAGGTGCGCTCTTCGCTGACCGGCGCGACGATGGCGAGGCCCTCGGTAGTGTTGTGGATCGCGAAGCCCACGACGAGCGTCGCGCCCAGGGCGAGCGCGCCGACGGCGTAGGCCGAGCCGATCGCCAACCCCTCACCGAGGTTGTGCAGGCCGATTCCGACAGATATCAGCAGCGCCAGGCGGTACCCGCCGGCCTTTCCCGGCCGCCCGGCCATCCAGGTCTGTATGCCGGACAGCACCAGATACGCGGCGATAGCGCCGATCCCCACCAGCCCGGCGCCCCCGAGCGCGCCCGCGCCGGCGTTGGCGACCTCCATGCCCTCCAGCGCCGCATCGATCGCCAGCCAGGCGAGCAGTCCGATGGTCAGGGCCATGAGGCCCCGGATCCAGTACGGCGGCACCCGCCGGAGCCACGGCAACCAGAGCATGCCGATGGCGACCGGGATCACACCAACATAGATCCCAAGAACCGCCATCAACCCGACAAATCCGGATGCGTCAGGGGTCAGGACGGCTGCGGGGATCTCGTGGACGACCACGCCCCCGGTGGAGGTGAGGAGCGCCACCTCGTACGCCTCGCCCTCCACCCACGGGTAGGTGATGCGGATGTTGGCCGTGCCCAGGCGGCCGATCTCCGGTTCGCCGAGGCGGAAGTCGGTGAAGGCATCGTTCACCGCGACCTGGGCGAGGGTGACCGGATCGGGGCCCGCGTTCCGCACCACCAGTTCGATGGAGCCCGCGGCGAGTATCGTCCGCTCCACGGTGAGCTCCTCGGCCGGCGGGCCGTTGCGCGCAGTCAGACCGGGGCCGTCCAGGACGGTGAAACCCACCACGGCGACCGCGATGACGAACAGCGGAAGAAGGCCGAGCAGCCAGGTGCGCAGGCGGGTGCCGTTCCCGCTCTCCATCTCAGTCGCTCTCTTCGCAGGTGGTGGCGCAGCCAACCTCGAAGAAACCCATCCAGCCGAGTTCGGCGAACTCCGACTGGTGGGCGTGGAACATGAAGCGGCCCTGGCGCGGGAAGGTGATTTCGAGGATTCCCCGCTGGCCCTGGCACAACATCACGGTGTCGGTGTATTCGACGGGCTGCCGGGACGTGCCGGTCGGGTACCAGTCGAAGAAGTTTCCGTGGATGTGGAAGGAGTTGACCAGGTCGTACTCCAGAACGTTGACGAGGTAGATGCGCACCAGTTCGCCGGCGGTCACCCGTACCGGCTCGCTCATGTAGACGAAGGGGATGGTGTTGACCGCGTACAGCTCGTTCGTACGGTCGAAGTTGGTGTCGAAGCCGTTCATGACCATCACGAGTTCGTCGGCTTCGGGGCGTGGTTCCTTCGGGTCGATGAGGAAGACGCCGTACAGGCCTTTGGCGATGTGCTGGGCGAGCGGTGTGACGTGGCAGTGGTACAGGTGGAGGCCGAACGGCTCGGCGTCGAACTCGTACACCGTCCGCCCGCCCGGCTGGACCAGTCCCAGGCCGATTCCGGCGACTCCGTCGACCTCGGCCGCGTGCAGGCCGTGAAAATGAATCGTGTGGGCGTGGGCCGAATGGTTGACCAGGGTGATTCTCAGCCGGTCGCCCTCTTTCGCGCGGAGCGTGGGGCCGGGAATACGGCCGTTGTAGGCCCAGGCGGGGAAGAACACCCCGGGCGCCACCTCGATTTCCTTTTCCTGGGCCACCAGGGTCCATTCGCGTAATGTCCGGCCGTCGGGGAGGCGGGATGTCGTGCCCCAGTCGAAATCCCTGATAAGCGTCGTCGGGTGAAAACCGTTCTTGCCGTTGTCCACGCGGGTCCCCGACCGGAAGCCGGCGTGCGCGGCGCCTGCGGTGTGTGCCGGACCGTGCAGGAGGTGGGCGGGATCGGGGGAGGGTGTCGGCTTTCCGGTTAGACACGCGGTGACAGCGGCACCAACCGAGGGAACGAGTGCGACAATTGCGCTACGTCGAGAGATGTCTGACACACAAAACACAGTAAACGGCCAAAGCCGCTATTTCAATGCACAAATTAGGCCCCTATTTACCCCGATAGGTTATGATAAATCCGTATTATTTTCCGACGCGGTCAGCAGCGGTCGGACGAGCAGCAGCCCGACTTTCCGGAGAACTCAGCGCTCTCGCCACAGTCGGGTGAGCTGGTCCGCCGGCGCGGGCAGGTCGGGCGCGACGATGTTCGGCCGCGGTAGCGAGGCGATCGGCGGCGGGGCGTTCCCCGGCCGGGTGATCAGGCCAGCGGTGTAGCCCGCGGCCTGCGCGCCGATGGCGTCCCCGTGGAGAGGGTCGGTGCGCTGCCGGGGCACGCTATCGAGCGATCGATTTCGATGGGGCTCTGGACTGCACTGTCGGTACCGGTGCCTGGGCAGGCCGGGGTCATCTGAGCGGAGGCCGGCGCCTGAGCCGAGAGCAGGGCGGCTGTTACCGCGAGGGCTGCGAGAAGACGGGGGAGCGAGACCGCATGCGGTGGCCTTTCACGCGTGACCACCACCGAATGGTGTTACATACGCGCGTTCATGATCACCACTATCCGGATGGGCCGTTTTGTTTCGGATGTTTTCATGATAATTTATGATTTGACACTTTCAAGCTTTCAAATAATGATAAAAATGACCAGTGTTCGGCAGCCGGTCGACCATCCGTAATGGCGATTCCAGGCGCTGACCAGCGCGAATGACCGCCGCCCGCCGGGGCATAGATTCCGTTATCCCGTGACGAAATCCGACCGGAGGCAGGAGTCAACCGTTCCAGGCTTCCGCGACCTGACTTTCAGCAACCGATCGGGAATACGATTGGGGAATGGGTTGGGGCCGCCTCAACGCAAGCATCAGCCGAACCCTTCATAGCGGTGGCATGGTCAGGCCACGGCGAGGCCGACATAATCGCTGGGTGGGCGGATCCTTCACCATCAACGGCCTGACCCTGCAAACCGATGTGCGCCCCGCCGGCTGGGCGGTGGCGGCGGCCCGGAGCTTCAACGACAACGTCGTGGGATGTCTGGTCCCACCGGTCTTCGCGGCCTACGCACGGGTGTTCCATCCGGCGCGCCGGGAGAACGGCGAGCGGACCGAGGAGGTGTCCTGGGCGGAGGTGGCCGAGGCCAACGGGCGCCTGGCGCATCCGGCGATGCAGTGGCCCTCCATCACCGGCTCATGGCGGTTCGTCTCCTCCGACGACCAGCCGGGACTCTGGGACAGACTTCCAGAGGAAGGGTCCCTCCCGGTACGGCAGGCGGCACGACTGGCCCGGATCCTCGCCGCGTACACCGCGACCCCTGAGCGGTGCTGGTTCGCCGTCTGGGAGGGCTTCGGTGGTCTCGGCCTTCCCGTGGAGGATGAGGAGATCCCGAGGGTGGAGATGCCCGCCCGGCCGATGCTGCTGCTGTCGGGACCGCTGTCCGCCGCGACCGCCTCGCTCAGCGAGCCGTCGTGGCTCGACCAGCGGGCCGGCCTGTGGTGGCCGCAGGACCGCGCGTGGTGTGTCGCCACCGATGTCGACCTGATGACCACCTATGTCGGCGGCACCGACGAGTGCGTCGCGACACTGGTCGCCGACGAGGAACTGGAGGCCATGGAGGTCGGCGCCGACCACCGACTCGCCTGGGACGGCGACTCCCTCAACCCGCCTCCCACCGACCAGAGCCGGTAGGAGACGCACCACTCCTGTCACACACTCCCAGGGCGATCCATCAGACCTCTGAGCTCACCGTGACGGCTCCAACGCTTTCCCCCTGCTCCATCAACCCGACCCGGCTCAGGCGGAACAGCCTCAAATTCATCGTCCGGAGCATAAGCGTGCTTCGCACGATGACTCTGCCTGTCTTTGGCCTACACAGACCTGCGGAATTACCAAAAAAGATCACCGCAGGTAACGATTGGCTGCGGCAATGCCGGACCGCCTCGTCCTTAACCAGCCCACGTGCGATTATCGCACCATGCGAGAGGTCGGAGAGTGGGCAGACGTGGGCGATCGCGTCCGCGAATGCCGCGTTGCGGCTGACATGTCCCAGGAGCAGCTCGCATCGGCCATGAACCTGGACCGTACGATGATCGCCAAGATCGAAGCGGGTACTCGCCGGGTGGACGCCCTAGAACTGGCAAGGCTGTCGTCGGTTCTCGGCGTTCCTCTGACGCATTTCCTGCGCCGGCCTCCGGCAGTCGTATCGCGTCGTACCGAGCTCATCGACGACCCGGCAACGGACGCCGCCCGCCAGTCATACCGGCTTGAAGCAGCTCTGGCGACGTGGCTGGACGATGTCCGGCAACTCGTCGAGCTACAAGAGTTCGTTCCTTCTGCGCCCGAGAAATTCCATGGTGCCGTGGAGAACGTCGAGACCGCTCGCCAAGCGGCCAGGTGGGCCAGGCAGAAACTTGGCCTTGGAATTGATCCGATCAGTTCACTGATGAGCGTCTGCGAAGGGCTCGGCCAACTGGTGGCGGTGGTCGACACGCCGGGAGACGGAGCCTCTCTGATCGAGGGCGGAATCGCCGTGGCGGTCGTCAGCAGCCAGGGGGATCCCGGAAGACGTCGAGCGACCGCCGCTCACGAACTGGGTCACATGATCATCGGCGATGAGTACTCGGCGGATCTGGGCGTCAACACCTCTCGCGCCGAAAGAGAACTGGTGATCGACGCTTTCGCCGCGGAACTTCTTCTTCCCCTCGAATCCGTGCTGAACGGCTATTCGGGAAACGAGGGTTCCTTACGAGACCCCCTCGTAGTCCTCGCCGCCAAATACCGAACATCCTGGTCATTGGCCATCCGCCAAGCGGTCGCAGCCGGAGTCCTGGACAAGGACGCCAGGGATCTGCGACGGAAGAATCCAACGCGCGCCGAACTCATGGAGGCCGTGGGCTGGACGCCACAGCCTGATCTCCAAGCGGTGCGCGTGCCGCCGGGGTACGCTCACGCCGTGCTGCAGGCATGGAAGAAGAGCCGGATAACCACATCCCGTGCCGTGGAACTCATGCGTGGCCAGATCGTGGAGTCAGACCTCCCCACCCGCGAGGAACCGGACCTCGAACCTTGATCCCTCCCGAACCGGATCCCGCCCTGGTGTTCGACGCGATGTGCCTCAACCACTTCGCACGCGCCGAACGCCTGGACGTTCTACGTGATCTCCTCATCGGCAGAAACTGCCTGACGACCCATGTCGTACGTGAAGAGTTGCGTGCGGGGGTTACCGAACATCCCGCCCTGCTGAACGTGCTGGATTCGGACTGGCTTGGTGTCGCACGCCTGGACTCACTGCAGGAGATCAGATGTTTCGCGAAGTGGTCGCAGCGGATTGGCTCCTCAGAGCGGAACCTCGGCGAAGCCAGCGTGTTCTCGGCGGCCGAACTCTGCGGTGGAATCGCGATCACCGACGATCGGGAGGCTGTGGCGGTGGGCAGGAACTTCGGCCTGAAGGTTCACGGAACCGTGTAGCTGCTCGCAATCGCCTGCCGGGACGGCAAGCTCAGCGAGGTGGGAGCGGGCAACATCGTCGATACGCTCAAGGCAACGGGCATGCGGCTACCATGCTCAGGTGCGACGTTCGGCCCTTACGCCCGTCGTCATGGGCTCTATTGATCTTGGTGAGCAAAGCAGCACTTTCACGCCTTGACGACCGATGCGGGGGGCGGTGCTTGAGGGCGGCTCTGGCCCCTTCCGGCAGGACAATGGGCTTCCATACCTGCAGGTCCACCCCACTTCCACCGTCGGCGATATTGTTCCTGCCATGATCCAATCAGACGAGGCTGGGCCTTCTCCCGTGACAGCGGATGACCTCGACCAAGCGGTCCAGCTGGCCGTCGGCGTCCTTCGGGAGGCGCCTCCGACGGCCTGGGAGGGCAAGGCCGGCTCGCTGGAGTGGGACTGCTGGGAGACCGTCGAGCACCTCAGCGACGACCTCTTCTCGTACGCCGCCCAGCTGGGCCCCAGGACACCGCCCCTGGACGGCGTCGTGCCCTTCGCGTGGGAGCGCAGAAGACCCCAAGGCCCGGCGAACGCCATCCACGCGGACCGCGCGGCGGGGCCGGCCGGGCTGTTGCAGGTGCTGGAGGCGAGCGGCGCGCTGCTGGTCGCCATGGTGCGTACGACACCGCCGGAGGTCCGCGCCCACCACGTGCACGGGACGTCGGACCCGGAGGGCTTCGCCGCGATGGGGATCGTGGAGACCCTGGTGCACACCCACGATCTGGCCGAGGGGCTGGGGCTCGCCTGGACCCCGCCCGCCGACCTGTGCTCGCGGGTGCTCGCCCGGCTCTTCCCGGACGCCCCGGCGAGCACGGACCCCTGGCCGACTCTGCTGTGGGCCACCGGACGCGCCGAACTCCCCGGGCGCCCGCGTCTGACCACCTGGCGCTGGTACGGGGCACCCCGAGCGTAGATCTCCGAGGGCCCGCCGAGGGTGGCGGCTCCCGGCAGGGCCTTCGGCACCGACGGCGTGCGCGGCGGCGAGACCTCCCCTGCCTGCACCCCACTCGCTCTCTCATCCCTGCCCCACCCCTGAGAACCGATGGTGAGGCGAAGTACGGCGACGTCGTCGGCCGCGCTCACCTTGAGCACCTTGAGCACCTCCGTGAACTGCTCATCCGTCGTGACGACCGCGCCACCCCCGGCTTCATACCCCAACTGCAGGAAACCGCGCAGACCCGCGCGGACGTACAACTCGTTGACCTGACCCGTCTCTACGAGGGCGTCTGAGCTTCCTCCCGTAGGCCGAGGGTCAGCGTGAGGCTGCCCGGGATCGCGGCGAAGGCGTCGCGGGTGTGGACGGCCAGTTCGGCGCGGGTGGGGGCACCGGGCCGGGATATCCATGTCTCCAGGGCGCAGTGGAACGCGGCGACGAGCATGTCGAGGGCGAGCCTGGGACGCAGGTCGTGCGGGTCGGTCAGGTTGAACCTGCGGTGCAGGACCGCGAGTGCGGCGCGGCTGGTGCGGTCGCAGAAGTGCAGGCCGTGCGCGTCCATCGAGGGGGTTTTCTCCGCGAGTCGGCGACTGAGCCGAACACGGTTCTCCCAGCCCTCGGCGGTCATCCGGTCGAGGGCGGCGAGCAGGGCGTCCTGAAGCATCTCCAGGACGGGGCCGCCACCGGGTTCACGGGATTCGAGGTCGTCGAGGAAGGCGGTCCACAGGTCGTGGACGGGCGCCATCGCCACGTCTTCCTTACTGCTGAAGGTACGGAAGAAGGTGCGCTTGGAGATCTCGACCGCCGCGCAGAGCTCGTCGAGTGTCGTGCCGTCGAAACCCCGCTCGGTGAACAGTTCCAGAGCGGTGTCGATCAGCGCCTGGCGGGTGCGGAGCTTCTTGCGCTCGCGCAGCGGCAGCCGGTCGGCCGGGGTGGTCGGTGAGGGCGAGGTGGTCATCGCGGCCAGTCTAGCGAGATACGAATGCTCCTTATAGGCTTATGCCACTCAGTGGCATTATGGTGATCGTCAACGTTCTCGCGAAAGGTTCATGACCCATGCGCGCTCTGCTTGTCGACCGTTCCCTGCCCGGCGGACTGCGATCCGGCGAGGCCCCCGACCCCGCCCCCTCCCCCGGCCAGGCGCTGATCAGGGTGACGGCGACCTCCCTCAACTACGGCGAGGTCAGGTTCGGCCTGGACAACGCGCCCGAGGGCAGCGTGCCGGGCTGGGACGCGGCCGGGGTGGTGGAGCGAGCCGCCGCCGACGGCTCCGGCCCGGCCGCGGGCACCCCGGTGGTGACGCTCGCCGCCGACGGCGCGTGGGCCGAGTTGCGCGCCGTCGACACGGAGCTGATCGGCACGGTGCCGCAAGGTGCCGACCTCGGCGCGGTCGGCACCGTCCCGGTGGCGGGCGCCGGCGCACTGCGCGCCCTGCGCCGGCTTGGCCCGATCGCCGGAAAGCGGGTGCTGATCACCGGCGCCACCGGCGGGGTCGGCCGGTACGCCGTGCAGCTCGCCCGGCTCGGCGGCGCGCACGTGGTGGCGTCCACCGGTGACCCGGGAGCGCACGAGAACAGCCTGCGGGCACTGGGCGCGCACGAGGTGGTGGCCGGCCCATCCGAGGTCGACGCCCCGGTGAACGGCATCGTCGAACTGGTCGGCGGACGCCAACTCGTGGACGGCTTCGACAAGCTTGCCGAGGGCGGCACACTCGTGTCCGTCGGGCACGCGACCAGCGAGGGCGAGCACTTCCCGTTCGGGGCGCTGTTCGGCGACCAGGGCCGCCACGACCGCTCGATCGTCACCTTCTTCCTGCTCGCCTGCTCGGGCCTGGCACCGGACCTGACCTGGCTGGCCGGGCAGGTCGCGGCCGGCCGCCTGGACCCGCAGATCTCCTGGCGGGGCGGCTGGGACAAGGCCGCCGAGGCGTTCGAGGCCCTCCGCGGCCGCAGGCTGCACGGCAAGGCGGTTCTCGACATCGGCTGAGCCGGTCGCGTTTCCCTGATTCGCGGACAGCGGGCAGGGACCAGACGCTCTTTCCTTGACGATCCGGGTGTTTCCGCACACCGGGGCGTGCGGAGACACCCGGATCACGGAAAAGTCGACGGCGCCCTCCCGGCCCCGCTCCGAGATCCGCCGTCCCGTCGAACCCGCTCCCCCGCCGTACCCACCGTGGAAATGAAAACGATTCTTTACATGACCTTGAATATGACTGTATGTTGTTGCCCGATCACCCTACGCACTCAAACGAATGTAGGTGAGCAACCATGCCGGACAACGGCACCGAACATCCCCCGGACCCCCGGGTGGCGTTCGCGGACGCCACGGCGGCCAGCACGGGAGAGACGAGCGAGCGGCCGGGAGCGGCCGACCGCGTCGCGGTCGTCGCGAAGAGCGACGACCACCTTCCCCCGGTGGCCGGCGAGGCGCTTGACGACAGGCCCCTCGCCCTGCGGTTCACGGAAGCGGAGGAGTAGACATGCAGCTGCGTTTCCGTAACCGCTACGGCTCCAAGGTGTGGGTCGCGATCATGTTCTACAGCCCCGACGGCTGCCGCGACTACGGTCAGTGGGGCACCCGGGGCTGGTGGGCCATCGACCCGGGCGGCGAGGCGTTCGTCCTCAACACCAACAACCGCTACGCCGCCTACTACGCCGAGGCCGCCAACGGGGCCGTCTGGACCGGCGCCTACGGCCCGATGTACGTCTATCAGAATGCCTTCGACTCCTGCATCAACATCGGCAGCACCGCGGCCAGGCGCGTGGGCACCCGTCTGATCGACATGAACGGCTACTCCACGTACTACGTCAACCTCGTCGCCTGATCCGCCCCTCACCTGACGCCCCGACCGGCACCGACCGGCCCGGCCCCCGTGGTGAGGACCCAACTGAGCGCCTCCTGCGTGACGGACACCGATCTCCCTTCTCCGGGTCCGTCCCCTTCTACCGGGAGGCGCTCGCCCCCAGAGCGCACCTTCTCTCCTGAAAGATCACCTCACCTGCGAGTCCCGTTCCGGGCCAGCGTGACCGCTTCGGCGAAGCGGTGATATCGGGACAGCTCCTCCTCCATGGGGTCGAGCACCAGCTCACGGGCGACCCGGTCGACACTCGCCCGCAGCGCCCTCGCCGCCCTGCGGGCGCGGCGCCGGCCGCCGAGCCAGGAGGCCACCCGGGAGAGCAGCGCGATCAGCAGGCCGAGCAGGACACCCCCGATCAGCAGCGTGGTCGGCCAGGGCAGCTCTCCCGCGGTCGGCAGGTAGAGCTGCGGAAGTCGTAGGTAGTCGATGGCGACCAGGGCGAGCAGCCAGGCCCCTCCGGCGAGCACCGTCGCCAGCGCCAGCCACTGCGCCAGCCCGGCCAGCCGCCACCACAGGGGCCGCCGGGCGGCACCGAGAGAGGTGGTGGCGACCGCTCGGTCCAGGCCGTCCTCCAGCTCGTCCCCGTGTGACCTCGCCGCCTGCCGCACGGCCGCCGTCCACGGCGCGGGCAGCCCGGCCGAGGCGCTTCTCGCGGCCTCCCTGATCGCGTTGTCCATCCGGGAGCGCTGGACGACCGTCGCCACCGGGATCGAGGTCCTCCCGACGATGTCCCCCTGCTCCCCCGACCCCCCGGAGACGCGGCTGGTGGCGTCCAGGCGGAGGCGGCGGAGCGGATCGGGCCGCAGGCGGCGGATCCACCGGGTGGGCGGCCATCCCGTGGCGGCGACCGAGCGGTGCCGGTAGGACCTGGCCACGGCCTCGACGACGGCCGGCACCCCGGCGGCCTCCGACAGCGCGTCCCTCAGCGGCTTCACCAGATTGTCCATCGAGGGGTTCTCCCCCGGAGTGGTGGCGCTGGACGCCTCTCCAAGCGCGTCGGCGGCCATGCCGGTGTCGGCGGCGAGACGTGCGGCCCAGGACCGCCGGTCGGCGACCCGGGAGGCGAGCAGGGAGCGCAGCTCGGGGATGCCCGCGCCGGTGCGGGCGGAGACCCCGATCACCGGTACCCCGGCCAGCCCGTCGGTGTCGAGGAGTCGCCGGAGGTCTTTCAGGCACCGCTCGGCGGCGGCCGGGGAGAGCCGGTCGATCTGGTTGAGGACGACGACCATGACCTCCCGGTGCCGGGCCAGCGGCCTGAGGTAGCGGTCGTGGACCGCCGCGTCGGCGTACTTCTGCGGATCGAGCACCCAGACCAGCAGGTCCACCAGCTCGACGAGCCGGTCGACCTCCAGCCGGTGCGAAGGCTCGATCGAGTCGTGGTCGGGCAGGTCGAGCAGGATCAGTCCCGCGGCCTCCCCGCCCATCCCGGACGGCTGACCGACGGGCACGGGAGCATCGGGGACGGGGCCGGCGGAACGGATCTCGCGACCACCCTCGGAAACGCCGGAGCCGGGAACGTCGAGAAGCTCGTGCTTCCCAGAGTCGAACTCCTCCCGGGCGACGTCAGCGGAGCGGATCTCGCGATCCCTCTCGGGGGTGACACCGGCCGGGCCTGAGGTGTCGAGAAGCTCGTGGCGGCGGGGGACACTCAGCCAGTCGAGCAGCGGTCCCGCCCCGCCGCCCTCCCAGAGGGCGGCCTGGGCGGTCGAGGTGGTCGGCCGGGTGACCCCGACCGTGGCGAGCGAGGTACCGGACAGCAGGTTGAACAGCGAGGACTTACCACTGCCGGTGGCTCCGGCCAGCGCGACCGCGGTGTGGTCGACCGACAGGCTTGCCCGTACTCCGGCGCGGGAGACCACCGAACGCGCCGCGGCGACCGCCTCGGCGTCCAGCCGCCCGTCGGCCAGGTCGGCGGCCCGCGCCAGCGCCGCCAGCCGGTCGTCCAGCGAGACCGCCTTCTCCCGTCGCAGCAGCTTCACTCCTCGCCCGCCTCTCCCGCGCCGGGAGCCCGCCGGCCCCCGTCATCAGGTCCGTTCACGCGCGGAACACCATCAGGTCCGCCCGGCGGACGCGGAGAGCCGGGCCCGCCTGTCGCGCGCGGAGAATCAGGTTCACCGTCCGCCCGTGGAGCACCGCCGGATCCGCCCGGCGAGCGCGAATGACCGGGTCCACCGGTCGCGTGCGGGAGATCCGGCCTTTCTGCCGGATGCTGGACGCCGTCGGACCGTCGCCGGGAATCGCGTACGGTCTCCGAGCCTTCTTCAGGCGCCGTCGTGGCGGAAGCGGCGGAACCCGCGCCTTCTGGGGCTGTGCCCGGCGAAAGGGCGGCCCGGCGGTTCGCGACGGGCAGTTCGCGCAGGTGCTCGCGTACCGCGTCCGCGGTGGCGCGGAGGGCGGGGGCGGTGCTCTCGGGGGGCTGGACTGCGTCCAGGAGGGTGATGAAGCGGTCGGCGTCCTCACCGAGCAGGATCGCCACCCGGGCGCGCAGGTCGGAGCGGGCCTTGACGGTGAGGGTGCGGACGGCCTGGTCGCCGAAGACGGCCTCCAGGACCTTCTGGCTGAGCACGCTGGTGCCTCCGGCGATGCCGACCTCGATGCCGGTCAGGCCACCGGTCGAGGCGAACACCGCGAGCATCAGCAGCAGCCCGGCGCCGTTGAGTCCGAACGAGGTGATGCGGGCGGTGGTCCGCTTGTCCGCCCCCTCCTTTCTGACCAGGTCGAGCACGTACGACTGCCAGCCCCTGACCGCCTCCTGCGCCCTGGCGGGCAGGTCGGCGGAGGCCCGGCCGAGACGCCCCGCGGTGGCGACCCCTTCGCGCTCCAGCAGGGCGCGCCCCGCCGGGTGCGACGACCACGACTCCATCAGGCGCTCGGCGGCACCGTCGGCCGAGGCCCTGATCAGTGCCTCCACCCCGCTCTCCAGCGCGACCCGCAGCTCGCTCTCCGGCGCGGGCCGCCCGGTGACGAACGCCACGACCCGGTCCCTGAGCCGGCCGACCCGGTTCTCCAGGGAGCGCATCAGGTCACCGGTCCCGATGAAGTCCTGCCAGCGGGCCAGGACCTCCCCCCTCAGCAGCGACCCGTCTCGCATGCCCTCGTCGAAGGAGGCGAGGCCCACGGCGTAGGCGGCGTCCGCCATCGAGCGCAGTTCGGCGGCCCCGGCGTGCTGGCGCTCGACCGCTCCGGCGAGCGCGGGAACGCGGGTGGAGAGGCTCTCCAGCGCACCGGACAGGGTGTGGCGCACCACGTCGGCGCGGGAACGGGAGTCGGCGGCGATGACGGTGAGCCAGTCGGCGATCGGCTGGACCGCCTGGCGCGGCAGCCGGGCGTTCTCCTCGGGCAACACCAGCTCGGGCACCTCGAAAAGCCGAGTTCCGCCCAGACCGTTGGCCTCCAGCAGCCGGGCCAGGTCCTTGCGCACCACGCCCAGTGCCTCCGGCGGCACCCGGGAGAGGATGACGGCCAAGGCCGTGCTCCGCTCACTGGCCGAGCGCAGGAAACTCCAGGGGACCTCGTCGGCGTACCGGGCCGCGGTGGTGGTGAACAGCCACAGGTCGGCGGCGGCGAGCAGCTGGGCGGCCAGCTCGCGGTTGGCGGTGACGACCGAGTCGATGTCGGGGGCGTCCAGCAGGGCCAGTCCCGGCGGGAGTGCCTCGGTGGTGACGACCCTGAGCGTGCCGGGCTCGCCCCTGCCGTTCCCGGTGACGCGGGGCAGGCCGGGCAGGATGTTCTGGGCGGTGAACCAGTCGCGGTCGGCGGGACTGGTGACCAGGGTGGGGGCCATCGTCGTGGGCCGCAGCACCCCGGGCTCGGAGACGTCCGCATCGACCAGGGAGTTCACCAGCGTGGACTTGCCGGCCCCGGTGGAGCCGCCGACGACGGCGAGCAGCGGGGCGTCGATGGCGTTCAGCCTGGGGATGAGGTAGTCGTCGAGCTGGCCGGTCAGCTCGCGCAGTGCCCGGCGGTCAGCCGTCACGTCGCCGATCGCGAGGGGGAACAGGTCACGGTCGAGATGTCGCCGCAACTCTCGCAACGTCTCCAGTAGACCGTCGTTGTCGCCCATACGGTCGATCCTGCCCGACAGGATGCCCCTCTAGACGCGATCGGCGCCACCGCTCGCCCGGGTCACGGCGGCGAACCCTGCCGACGGGACCCTCTCCAACGAAATTGGCCCCACCGCCTGACCGGGTTACGGGGGCGAACTCGGTAAAGCGGTGGGGCCCAGCCCTCGGATCCCAGCCGCGGACCGTGCCGGACTCGTCTCCCCCGCAGCTGGAGGCGAGCCCGAGTCCATCGGATGGCTCCGAGGCGATCGGGGGTCGTGCAGTGTCTATTTGAACACACAAAACTCAGAATCAGGTCAGGTAGCGCTGAATATCGGCTGAAAATTCAATCACTGTGCGGGGGGCGCAGCACGTACCCCACCCCGCGGAGGGTGTGGATGAGCCTCGGCTCGGCCGTGTCGACCTTCCGGCGCAGGTAGGAGACGTAGGACTCGACCACCCCGGCGTCGCCGCCGAAGTCGTAGTTCCAGACGTGGTCGAGGATCTGTGCCTTGGACAGCACCCTGCCGCTGTTGACCATGAAGTAGTGCAGGAGCTTGAACTCGGTGGGCGACAGCCGCACCGGAACGCCGGAACGCCAGACCTGGTGCGCCTCCTCGTCCAGCTCCAGGTCACCGACCTGCAGGCGGGCCGGCAGGTCGAGGTCTCCCCTGGTACGCCGGAGCACGGCCCGGATGCGGGCGAGCACCTCCTCCAGGCTGAACGGCTTGGTCACGTAGTCGTCGGCCAAGCGCAGCCCGGCGACCTTGTCGTCGGTACCGTCCCGCGCGGTGAGGAAGAGCACCGGCATCTGCCCGCTCATCTCCCGCAGCCGCCCGGCCACGGCGAAGCCATCCATGTCGGGCAGCATCACGTCCAGCACGACGAGGTCGGGGCGGATGCGCTCGGCGAACTGCACGGCCTCCCGACCGTCCACCGCGGTCACCACCTCGAACCCGGACAGTCGCAGGCTGGCCGAGAGCAGCTCCCTGATATTCGGTTCGTCGTCCACGACCAGCAATCGGGCTTCCACTCTGTCCAGCACCCCCTGAGGCTCGCTCACCTCTCTGGAACGAAGCTCAGCCGAAGCTGAACGTTTCCTGGGAACCGGCTCACCGTCGGCCGCCCCCCTCGTTGATCGCGGTCGCGCTGACCGAGCCGTCCTCGGCCCTGGCTCCCTGTACGACCACCGTGCCACCGGGCTTGAGATCCGCGACCTTGCCCTCCTTGGTGAGGCGCACCGACGTCTCGTCCGTGGTGTTCACCGTCACGACGGATCCGTCGGTCGTCTGGAGGTAGACCTTCTCGCCCTCCACCCGCTGCACGGTGCCGACGGTCATGCCGCCCCGGCCGCCACCGCCCTGCCCCGGCCCCTGCCCCGCGCCCTGACCACCCTGCTGCCCGTTTCCAAAACCGCCGTATCCACTGAAACCGCCGGGACCCGCGCCCTGGCGCATCGCGGCTCCCGGGGCACCGGTGGGACCGGACGTGACACCCGTCGCCTTCTGCACCTGGATACCCACGATCACCCCTGCCACGAGCATCACCCCGGCGCCCAGCACGAGGGTGAGCGTGGACAGCCGGCGCGGCGGCCGGGCCGCCAGCTCGCTGTCCAGGTCCCCCCGGAACGGGGAGCCCTCCAGGGATCTCCCCGCCGGGACCGTCTCGTCGGCGTTGCCGCCCATGTCTCTCTCCTTGCCTAAGCCGTACGGGTCACTCGTGGCGCAGGGCCTCGATGGGCCGGAGCTTGGCCGCCCGGTTGGCCGGGTAGCCGCCGAAGAACAGCCCGATGCCCACCGAGACGCCGAGGGCCAGTGCGATCGAGGACGGTACGAGCACCGGTGAGATCCCGGCGATCGTGAAGCGGGTGCCGGCGAACGCGATCGCGACGCCCAGCAGGCCGCCCACCAGGCTCAGCACCGTCGCCTCCAGCAGGAACTGGCCGAGAATGGCGCTCCTGGGCGCGCCGATGGCCTTTCTGATGCCGATCTCCCTGGTCCGCTCGGTGACGGTGACCAGCATGATGTTGGTGATGCCGATGCCGCCGACCAGCAGGGAGATGGCGGCGACCGCACCGAGCAGGGCGGTGAAGATCCCGATGGTCGAGCTGACCGTCTCCTGCAGGGTGGCCTGGTTCAGGATCCGGTAGTCCGCGGTGCCCGTCGGGGTGATGCCGTGCCGCTGGTTGAGTATGGCGGTGACCTCGGCCTGCGCCGAGTCGGTGGCGTCCGCGCCGGTCGCCTGCACGATGATGGAACCGAGCGCGCCGAACCCGGTCAGGCTCTGCTGCACGGCGGGCAACGGCACGATGGCCACGTCATCGGCGTCCTGCATGCCCGTGGAGCCCGACTCCTTGAGCACCCCGATCACGGTGAACGGCACGCCTGAGACGCTGACCGGCCTGCCGACCGGATCGGCGGTGCCGAACAGCCCCTCGGCCACGGTCCGCCCGATCACCATGACCTTCCTGGCGGCGATCACGTCGTCGTTGACGAAGTAGGTACCGCTCTCCACGGGCTTGTTCGTCGCCTCGAAGTAGCTGGGGTAGGTGCCCACGAGCTGCGCGATCGTATGGCTGGCGCCCTCGTGGACCGCGGCGGCCGAGTTCGCGGTCGCCACGGGCGACACGCTCCGTACCGAGGGCACCTGCTCGCGGTCGGTCAGCGCTCTGGCGTCCTCCAGGGTGAGCGGCCTGGCCTGGGTACGCGGGCCGGCGTTCTGTCCCGCGCTCACCCGGCCTCCCCCGGCGCCGCCGAAACCGCCACCGCCTCCACCGCCCCCGGCGAAGGACGCCGAGATGGTGAGGGTGTTGGCGCCGAGCCGCTGGATGGACTGCTGGATGCTCTGTGAGGCTCCCTCGCCGAAGGCGACCAGCAGGATCACGGCCGCCACCCCGATCAGGATGCCGAGCGTGGTCAGGAAGCTGCGCAGCTTGTTCGCGGCCAGCCCGCGAAGTGCGAACCGCAGGATCTCCAGTTGGCTCACGCGATGACCTCCGGCATGCGGGGCGGGAGCCCGTCGACGGAGGCCTGGCGGCGGTCCTCGATGATCCGGCCGTCCACCAGACGGATGACCCGCTTGGCGTGAGCGGCCACGTCATCCTCATGGGTGATGATCACGATCGTCCTGCCTGAGACGCTGAGCCCGTCGAGGATACCCAGCACGTCCTCGGTGGAGGCGGTGTCGAGGTTGCCGGTCGGCTCGTCGGCGAGGAGGAGGGCGGGCGCGGTGACCAGCGCCCTGGCCACGGCCACCCGCTGCTGCTGGCCGCCGGAGAGCTCGTTCGGCTCGTGGCGGACCCGGTCGGAGAGACCGACCTGCTCCAGGGCCGCCAGGGCGCGGGCCCGCCGGTCCGCGGCGCCGACCCCGCCGTACGCCATGGGCAGCTCGACGTTGGCGAGCGCGCTCATCCGGGGGATGAGGTTGAACGACTGGAAGACGAAGCCGATCTTCCGGTTGCGGAGCACGGCGAGCCGGCGCTCGTCCAGCGAGCCGACATCGGTGCCATCGATGTGGTAATCGCCCGAAGTGGGCACGTCCAGGCAACCCAGGATGTTCATGAGCGTGGACTTGCCGGACCCGGAGGCGCCCATGATGGCGACGTAGTCGCCCCGTTCGACGCTGAGCGAGACACCGCGCAACGCCCGGACCTCGGCGTCTCCTCGGCCGTACACCTTGGTGATGTCCTTCAGGGAGAGGACGGGGACGGTCATCTGCCGGCCCCTCCCCCGCCGCCGAAGCCGCCACCGCCACCGATACCGCGACCGCCGCCCCCGCCCCCGAGGCCGGGGAAGCCGCCGCCCTGCTGGGTGGTCCCGGTGGCCGCCGGGCGGACCACCTGGTCGCCCTCGTTCAGCCCGGATTTGATCTCGGTGAGCGTGTCGCCCTTGACCCCGACCTCCACCTGGGCGGGCACCTGCTGCCCGTCGCGCAGAACCGTCACCGTGCTGCGGGAGCCCGTGGTGGAGATCACCGTGGAGGAGAGCGCGAGCACGTTCTGCACGCTCTCGACGACGACCCCGACCGTGGCGGTCTGGCCCAGCCTGACCTCGTCCGGCACCTCGGTGAAGGAGATCGTCACCGGGTACTGGACCACGTTGTTGCTGGTGGTGGCGGTCGGCTGGATCTGGGTGACCTTCCCGGCCGCGGTGACGCCGTTGAGCGCGTCGAACCCGATGGAGGCCGCCTGGCCGACCTTGAGCCGGGTGACGTCGGACTCCGTGAAGGTGCCAACGAGTTGGAGCCTGCCGGTGTCCGCGATGTCGATGAAACCGCCCGAGCCGCTCGCCGCACCGCCGGAGGAACCCGCACCGGCCGCGTTGCCCGAGTTGCCCGCGCCGCCGGTGTTTCCGGTGTTTCCGGTGGCCTTGGCGGAGGCGCCCGAGGAGCCCCCGACCGTGCCGTTGACCGCGGTGACCGTACCGGAGAACGGCGCCTTGATGACCGTGCCGTCCACAGCGCGCTTCGCGGCCCGGTAGGTGTTCCTGGCCGTGATGTACTGGGCGTAGGCCGCGGCGGTCGAGGTGTCGTCGTCCGCGGTGTCGAGGGCGGCGGCGGCCGCGTCCAGGCTCTCCTGCGCCGAGTCGTCGTCCAGCCTGGCGAGGATCTGGCCCTTGGTGACCTTGTCCCCCACCTTGACGTAGATCTTCTCGACGGTGCCGCTCGATGCGAAATCCAGCGCTCGCGCGCGGGCGCTGGCCACGGTCCCCGAGGCGGAGACGGAGGCGGTGACGGAGGCCCGGGTCACCTGCACGGTCCGCACCGCGGCGTCGGCGGATGAGGCCTCGCCGCCGAGGGAGGAGTAGGCGATCACCGCTCCGCCCAGCAACAGGACCCCGAGGGTCCCGTTCACGATCAGCGCTCCGCGCTTGGTCGACAGCTTCACAGCGCTCGACCCTGGCGTACCAGGCTTGGGCCTACCCCGACAAAGGCTGAAGATTTCCTGTAGACCGTGTCGTACCGCTCAGGATGCACAGCAAACCTTCAGGCACCTGTGAGCATGCTGTGAATCAGACGGTCCAGGATTGTCCGCCATGAGACCGACCCATCTGTCGAAGAACCTGCGCGTGGGAGGGCTTGCCCTCGCCGCCCTCGTCCTGGTGGGCGCGGGCGCGATCGTCGTGCTCGACGGCGGCTCCGACCAGGCTCCCCGGGTGGAGTTGGCCTCCGCCAGGCGCGGGACGGTGACCGCCGCGGTGTCGGCCGCGGGCAACACCGTGGACGACGGCACCCGGAACCTGGCCTTCGGCGGATCGGGAACGGTCACGAAGGTCTATGTCAAGGCCGGGGAAAAGGTCAGCAAGGGGGATGTGCTCGCCAGGATCGGCTCCGCACCCGCACGCGAGCGTTACACCGCCGCGAAGGCGCAGCTCGCGGCGGCCGAGGAGGCGCTGGAGGAGGCGGGAAGCACGACCGGAAGCACAGCGGGGGACGCGGCAGGCGGAGCCCCCCAGCAGCAGCAGTCGACACCGGGCCAGACCGGGACCGGCCGGTCCGATCCCGCCGGGCAGACCGGATGCGAGCCCACCGCGACGCGGCCTCCGGGGGCGGGCGCCACCCCCGCACCGACCGGGACGGGCGCCCCGGCCCCGGCGCCCGAGCCGACCGGAGCGGAGCGGGAGGTACGGGTCGTCCCGGCCGCTGGTATCGCACCCGTCGGATACCGCCTCATGACGGCACCGGTCACCCTGACGCCCGTACCCGACCCGGCGCGCTCCTCCACTACGGCCGCCGCGCTCACGCGGACCTCACCCGCGACGCCCACGGCCACCCCCACCCCCACCCCGTCAGCGGCGGGACGGCCGGGGGGCGACTCTCCCCAGCCCGCCCCGACGGTCACCGTCACCGTGACGGCCGCTCCGACGGTGACGGTGACGGCCACCGCGACGGTCACCGTGACCGCGAGGCCGGACGGTGGCGGGCCGCCCGCGACCTCGGAGCCGGTGCCCACGGCCCAGCCCTCCGGTCCGACGGCCGGCCCGGGTGGGCCCGCAGGACCGACGGCCCACCCCGGCCCGACAGCCGCCCCCACCGGCGCGGCCAAGCCGACGGCGACCGCCGGGCCCACCACCGTCAGGACGCCGACCCCCGGGCCCACCGGATGCTCCACCCCGAAGCCGGGCGCGAACACCGGCGCGGGTGCCGGTGCCGGTGCCGGTGCGAACGCAGGCGCGGGTGCGGGCGCGGGCCGGAACTCCGGGCAGGCCGCCAAGCAGGGCACCGCCCCGAACACCGGGCAGAGCGGAGGCGCCGGCGCCTCCGCCGGCGGGGCCGGGCGGGGGACGCTCAGCGTGGAGCAGGCCGAGGCCCGCGTGAAGCAGGCCCAGGCGGAGCTGACCGACGCCAAGGAGGAACTGGCGGGCGTGCGGATCGTCGCTCCCACCGACGGCACCGTCATGTCCGTGGCCGGCGCGGTCGGCGACAGCGCGGACACCGGGACGTTCCTCACCCTGGGAGACCTGGACGAGCTTCAGGTGGAGGCGCTGTTCACCGAGTCGGACATCGGCAGCCTGGAGCTGGGCCAGCAGGCGGCGATCACCCTGGCCACCCGGCAGGGGAAGCGGTACACGGGCACCGTGACCGGCATCGCCCCCACCGCGACCACCACGGACCGCCTGGTGAGGTACGGCGTCACGATCGCGTTCGACGAGCCCCCGGCGGACCTCATGGTGGGCCAGACCGCCTCGGTCACCGTGACCGTCGCCAAGTCGGCGGAGGCTCTCTACGTCCCGGCCCAGGCGGTGAGGACCAGTGCGGGGGTCTCCCGGGTCACCGTGCAGGGCGGCGTCGAGCGGGTCGTGGAGACGGGCGTCCGGGGCGACCAGTACGTCGAGATCACCTCAGGGCTGGCCGAGAACGACCGGGTGGTACTGCCCGGCGGCGCGGCCGGCGGGGAGTTCCCCGACAGCAGCTGGCCGGAGGCCGGCACCGGCGCCCGCTGAGCCCGGACGACCACCGCCGGCACGAGAGCCGGGGTGGGGCCGCCACACCCCGGCCCCACCCCGAACGGACAGGCGACACCAGGCAGGACACCCTCGAACAGACGGCGTCGTACCGGACGGGAGGTCAGTCGGACTCGGGGGCGAGGGGAAGAAGCACCCGGAACGTCGCGCCCTTGCCGAATTCCGAGTCCACGGCGACGCTGCCGCCGTGGGCCTCGACCATCGCGGCCACGATGGCCAGGCCGAGCCCGCTCCCGCCGTCCTCGGGGGCGCGGCGGCCCCGGGCGGAGTCGACCCGGTAGAACCGCTCGAAGACGCGTTCGCACTGCTCGGAGGTGAGGCCGGGTCCCTCGTCCGCGACCTCGATGACGGCCATCCCGTCATCGGCGGAGAGCGCCACCCGCACGGGGGTCCGCTCGGGAGTGTGGGTGAGCGCGTTGGTCATGAGGTTGCCCACGACCTGGCGGAGCCGTACCTCGTCGCCGGAGACGATGAGCGCGGAACCGTCCACCGAGAGCGTGACCTCGCGCTCAGGGGCGAGGATGCGGGCGTCGTGGACGGCGTCGGCGGCGATGGCGAGCAGGTCGACCGGGCGCATGACCAGCGGCCGTTGCTGGTCCATCCGGGCGAGCATCAGCAGGTCGTCGACGAGCAGGCCCATCCTGACCGCCTCGGACTCGACCCGGCGCATCAGCGGCGCGGCGTCGATTCCCGGCCCCTGCCGGTAGAACTCGGCGAACCCCCGGATCGAGGTCAGCGGCGTGCGGAGCTCGTGCGAGGCGTCCGCCACGAACCTTCGCATGCGCTCCTCCGACCTGCGAGCCGAGGACTCCGACTCCGAACGGGCCCGAAAGGCGGTCTCGATCTGGGCGAGCATGCCGTTGAGCGACCGGCCGAGGCGGCCCACCTCGGTGCGCGGGTCGGCATCGGGGACCCGGCGGCTCAGGTCTCCGGCGGCGATGGCCTCGGCGGTGCGCTCGATCTCCTCCAGTGGGCGCAGGCTCCTGCGGATGATCAAAATCCCGGCCCCGGCGAGCATCAGCATCAGACCGCCACCGCCGAGGAGTTCCACCAGCGCCAGCTGGCCGACGATCTGCCGGACCTCGGCCATGTCAACGGCGACGACGAGATTTCCGCCGCCGTTCAACGGGACCGCGCGAGCTCGCCAGTCGCCGCTGTCGAACGGCCGGTTGTCCTGCCCCTGAGGCACCGACGGCCCCGGCTTGCCCTCCACGTCGGCGCCGCTGTAGGCGTCGAAGGTCCTGCCGCTGGAGCCGCGGAGCTCCAACCTCGCGTCGGGCGACAGCGGCTTGCCGATCGGTATGACTCCCCGGTTCATCCGGCGCAGCGCGGTGTCGACCATCATGTCGATCTGGGTGTCGACGCGGTCGATCAGGTAACCACGCATGATCGAGACACTGCCGATCCCGATGAGGGTGAGCGCGATCGTCAGCAGGGCCAGGATGACGGCGATCAGCTTCACCCGCAGCGGGGTCGCGTTGAGCATCACGGCGTCGGCGGCAGGCGCAACACGTATCCGACGCCGCGCAGCGTGTGGATCAGCCGCGGGTCCGTGTTGTCGATCTTGCGACGGAGCACGGAGACGTAGGACTCCACGATGCCGACATCGCCCCGGAAGTCGTAGTCCCACACGTGGTCGAGAATCTGAGCCTTGGACAGCACCCGCCCCGCGTTCGCCATGAAGTAGCGGAGCAGTTTGAACTCCGTGGGTGACAGTGCCACCGCCTTGCCCTTGCGCCACACCTCGTGGCTCTCCTCGTCGAGCTCGATGTCCGCGAAGTTGAGCCGGGGCTGGCGGGGGGCGAGGTCGCCGGAGCCGGTACGGCGTAGCACCGCCCTGATCCGGGCCACGACCTCCTCCAGGCTGAACGGCTTGGTCACGTAGTCGTCCCCGCCCAGGGTCAGCCCCCGGATCTTGTCCTCGGTGGCGTCGCGCGCGGTGAGGAAGACCACGGGGGTGTCGCTGCCACCACCGCGCAGACGCCGTACGACGTCGAAGCCGTCCATGTCCGGGAGCATCACGTCAAGCACGATGAGATCGGGCCGGTGCCGCTGGACGGCGGCGACGGCGTCCGTGCCGTTGCCCGCCGTGTTGACGCCGAACCCGGCGAACCTCAGGCTCGCGGCCAGAAGCTCAAGGATGTTCGGCTCGTCCTCGACGATCAGCAGACGTGCCTCGGGTGAGTCGGTCACTGGTCTATTTTCACCGGCCCACATGAGAAAGCAGTTAACTGGTCAACACAGAGGCTAACCCCACAATATGTCTGGCAATGGCCAGGCTGGAGGTTGCCGCCGGTGAGGGGGCGTTGCGCACGAGGGCGACGCGGCCGTGCACGTCGATCGCGAAGTCGTCCAGCATGCCGCCGGAGGCGTCCACGGCCTGTGCGCGAACGCCGCAGGTGGTCCTGACAAGGTCGGCGGCGGTCAGGGCCGGGACATAGCGGCGCGCGGCCTTCAGAAACGACCTCCTGCCCACCGAACCGGTCACCTCCCTGATCCCGGTCCGCCAGTGCCGGGCGGCCAGCCGCCGGGTGCCACGCCAGGCCAGAATCCGGCCCAGCTCCGCCAGGTCGACGTCCCGCCAGGAGTAGCCCTCCAGCGCCAACGCCATGACCGCGTTGGGGCCGACCAGCACCTCACCGTCGATCCTGCGGGTCAGGTGCACGCCGAGGAACGGGTAGCGGGGGTCGGGAACCGGGTAGACGAGCCCTCGGACCAGGTCCTTCGCCGCGCCGGCCAGCGCGTAGTACTCACCGCGGAAAGGGACGATCCGCACGTCCCCGGCGGCCTTGACCATCCGTGCGACGGTGTCGGTACCGAGCCCGGCACAGACGATCAGCCGGTCGAAGCTCAGCGTCCGCTCCCCCGCCAGGACCTTCACCCCGCTCGCGGTCTCCCGTATCGCGCGCACCGGATGTGAGAGCAGCACCGATCCGCCGTTCTCCTCCACATCCGCGGCCAGACGCCTGGCGACGGCGGGGAAGTCGGCGATCGCGGTGCGCGGGGAGTGCACGGCACCCGTGCCGACGGTGTGCGGCTCGACCTCCCGCAGGGCCAGCGCGTCCAGCTCGGCGATGCCGGGAACCCCGTTCGCACGGGCCCGCTCGGCGATCCGCCGCAGCTCGGGCCGCTCGGCCGAGGTCGAGGCGACGACGAGCTTGCCGACCTCGTCGTAGGGGATGCGGTGCTCGGCGCAGTACTGCCGCAGCAGTGCCACACCCTCACGGCAGAGCGTGGCCTTGAGCGAGCCGGGCCGGTAGTAGATCCCGGCGTGGACGACGCCGCTGTTGTGCCCGGTCTGGTGGGCTCCGACGCGGTCCTCCTTGTCCAGCACCGTCACCCTGGCCCCGCGGGTCAGCGCCGCCTCCCTGGCCACGGCCAACCCGACGATCCCCGCACCGACGACCCCGACGTTCATCGCCACCCCCCGCCCACACCTCGACCCCGGCACCCATCGCCGACGCCCACCCGCAAACCGGCCACGGCCAACCCGACGTCCATCGTCGACTCCTGACTGTGAGGTGGTCACCGCCGCCACCCCTGTCGCGCTGGAGGGATCGCGTTACCGCGTGACACTACCCGCCAGCCTGCCGACCTTGTCCAGACCGAGGTGCCCTTCCTGCGCCAGCCAGCGCAGCGAGTCGGTGACGGTCTCCTGGACCGGCCGCAGCCCCACGCCGAGCGCCTCAAGGGTCGGGGTGTCGTACGCGCGGACCATCGTGACCATCATCTCGACGGCGTCCCTGGTCAGCGGGTAGTCGATCTCCTTGATCAGTTTCATCGCGTCGACCACGGCCGCCGCGCCGCGCAGCACCGAGCGGTGGACCCGGAACCTCCGGCAGCGGTTCCCGGTCACCTCGTCGCAGACGTCGGCGAGCTGCGCCCAGGTGAGGTAGTGCCCGCCCAGCATGAACCGGCGAGGTCCCCGCCCCGGTTCGAGGCAGCGGGCGAGTATGAGAGCCAGATCCCGTACGTCGACGACGCCGACGCCGCCGGCGGTGATCGGCCATCCCTGTTCCAGCCCCGCGCGCAGCCCGTCCATCAGCGCGTCCAGCGCGGGCTGGCACGGTCCGGCGACCGCCGCCGGGTAGACGATCGTGACCGGCATCCCCTGTTCCTGGAGCCGCCTGGCGTAGTGCTCGGCGGAGATCTTGCTCCTGCCGTACTCGTTCCTCGGCGTGGAAAGCGGACTCTCGGTCGTGATCACCGGGCCGGTCGGGGGCACGAAGACGCCGATGCTCGAGATGTGCACGACCGGGTCGAGACCGAGTTCGACGGCCTGCCCGAGGACGTTCTTCGCTCCGGTCACATTCGTACCGGCCAGGTCGCCGACACGGCCGATGACCCCGATTTCCGCAGCGGCGTGAATGACCGCGTCACACTGTTCGAGCCCGTCCCGCACGGCCGCCGTGTCGCGGATATCGGCCCTGTGCAGGGGAACCGGATCCGTCACCCCGACACCGGCCAGCACTTCGCGCGTTTTCTCTGGATTGCGTATGAGAAGAAGCGGCTCGTGCCCGTCGGCGAGAAGCGCGGCGACCGCATGCGAGCCGACGAAACCTGATGCCCCGGTTACCAGAACGCGCATCTTCGAAAGTTAGCGGCAATCCTCACTGGAAGAGAAGGGATAACCCCTCTGGTTCTTAACCATCATTGCCTATTGCCGGAAATCCATCCGGGACGGTTGAGGAATACCCGAATATGTCGGGGCAATAAATCTGGATGCGGTCATTCATCTTCGGCATGGGGTCACGTTCCGGACCGGTCGGCGGCACGGGAGACGAGCGCTGGTCCTCGTAGCCGTTACGCACATGTCTCCCGCCCGTCGCCCACCCCGGCGCTCCGGCGGGGTATACCTTGATCAGGTCGGACGACAGCCGAAACCGACAGCTTCACCGGGTGGAAATGCGAGGCGATGAGCAGAGAACTCTCCATCGGCGTCGACCACCACGAGCGTGCCGGCTGCACCGTGATCAGCGTCGCGGGCGATATCGACCGCAACTCCAGCGAACTACTCAGGGAGACCATCGAGCGACTGGTCTCCGAATATCGCCCCCGGATCGTCATCGACGCCCAGAAGATCACTTTCTGCGACTCCACCGGGCTGCGGGTGCTTCTCAGCGGCGTGCGCATGACCTCGGAGGCGGGCGGCTGGTTGCGGCTGGCGGAGGTGTCGGACGTCCTGGAACGTCTTCTGCAGATAACCGGGCTGTACGCCTGGTTTCCCATCGACGCCGACGTGGCGGCCGCCCTGTCCCATACCTCCCCCCACCACCCGCAACTTCCCGACTGAACCAGCCGAGACGGCCCGATCACCTCTCAGCGGGTGTTACGGGCGATCAGGGTGATGGTGCCCGTGGCGCCCGCGGCGATGGCCAGCCAGAGAAGCACGGCCGAGGTCGGCACCCCCGCGTCCTCGCCGGTGTCGTCCTGTTCGGCCTTCGCCCCGGCGCCCGGCGTGGGGGCCAGTTCGGGATCCGGCGTGGGAGCCGGTGTGGGAGCCGCCCGCCGCAGGGCGGTCGTGGGTTCCGGAGCCGCCTCACGGAGAACCTCCTCGGGCAGCGACACCTGGTAGACCGGGCTGCGCTTCCCCTCGCTACCGGTCAGCAGGTACCTGCCGTCACGCGTGTAGGTGATCGACTCGGCCTGCTCCAGCTGCGGCATCGTCACCCGGGTGATCTGTTCGCCGGGAGCACGGTAGACCGTGGCGGAGAAGTAGGTCCGGATCACGAAGCTCGACCCGTCGGGGGCGTAGGCGGCGTCGGTGGCCATGATGGGCGCCGGGCCGACCTTGCGGAGCACGTTGACCCTGTCGGTGCGCAGCCGTTTCGGTGCCTCGTAGACGGCGCCGGCGAACTGCTTGGTCACGATGTAGAGGCGCCCGGTGCGTGGGTTCACCATGATGCCCTCCGCGTTGTGCCCGCCGTCCTCGTAGCGGAAGCGGTAGCGCACGGCGGGGACGACGGCGTCGCTCAGCACCGTGGGCTCCGCGACCTTGTATACCGAGACATCAGGCCAGGCCCCGTCGAGGTTATCGCCGATGTCCGCGAACCAGAGCACCCCCCGGCCGGTCTTCTGGTCGATGGAGGCGGCCATGCCCTCCCAGTCGCGGGCCTCCGCCCCCCGCAGGGTGAAGGTCGCGTGGGTCTGACCGTTGGGACCGACCGCGTAGAAGACCGGCCCGGCGCCGCTGTCGTTGTGCGTGTAGTAGACGTCCTCGTGGGTCGGCGAGACCGCCAGCCCGCTCGACTCGCTGATCCGGCTGTCCTTGAAGCGAAAGAGGAGCCGCTCCTCACCGTCCGCCCGCACCCCCTGCCCCGTGCGCTGACCCGCGTCGGCCCATGCCGCCCGCCCGTCGCCCACCGATGCGCTCTGCCCCGTGAAGGCCATGGCCGCGGTCAGGCCGACCACCGCGAACGCGCGAACCAAGACTTCCCCCGGCTTACTCAGCATCCAGCCATCATGCCCCGGCGGGACCGGCGGGCAGCACAGACGCGACGGGGCCGGCCGACACGGATTTCCCCGCTGATCCTCTCGCCTGGAGTGCACTCCAGGTATTTAGTGTGGGGCGCATGGAATACACGCAGCTTGGCCGTACCGGCCTGAAGGTCAGCCGCCTCTGCCTGGGCACGATGAACTTCGGCCCCTTGACCTCGGAGGAAGACTCCTTCGCGATCATGGACCACGCCCATGAGCTGGGGATCAACTTCTTCGACACAGCCAACGTGTACGGCTGGAAGAAGGGCGAGGGCATCACCGAGAAGATCATCGGCCGATGGTTCGCCAAGGGAGGCAAGCGCCGCGAGAAGACGGTGATCGCCACGAAGCTCTACGGTGACATGGGCGACTGGCCCAATGAGGGTCGCCTGTCCGCGCTCAACATCCGGCGCGCCGCCGACGCGTCGCTGAAGCGGATGCAGACCGACTACATCGATCTCTACCAGGCACACCACATCGACCGGAACACCCCGTTCGAGGAGTTCTGGGAGGCCATGGACATCCTCAAGCAGCAGGGCAAGATCCTGTACGTGGGGTCGTCCAACTTCGCGGGCTGGCACATCGCCAAGGCTCAGGAGAGCGCGCGGCGGCGCAACACTCTCGGCCTGGTCTCCGAGCAGTCCCACTACAACCTGATCGTCCGCGCCCCCGAGCTTGAGGTCATCCCGGCGGCCGAGGACTATGGCCTGGGTCTGATCCCGTGGAGCCCGCTCGCGGGCGGCCTGCTCGGCGGCATCCTCAAGAAGATCGACAAGGGCCGGTCGGCCTCGGAGCAGATCACCGCCCAGTTGGAGAAGCACCGCGACAAGATCGAGCGCTACGAGGCGTTCGCGGACGAGCTCGGTGTGGACCCGGCCAACCTCGCGCTGGCCTGGCTGCTCCACCAGCAGGTCGTCACCGCGCCGATCATCGGGCCGCGCACGCTCGACCAGCTCGACGGCACCACCAAGGCGCTGGAGATCGCGCTGGACGAGAAGGCCCTGACCCGCCTGGACGAGATCTTCCCCGGCTTCAAGACGGCGCCGGAGGAGTACGCCTGGTAGGCGGTGCCCGAACGGTGACCCCCGCGAGGTCGCCGGGCAAGCCGCCGGTGGGCGGCCAGAGCCCCTGTCCCGCGGATCTCGCCGTGGCCAGGCTCGGTCAGGGGCCTCTCGTGAGGCGTGGGAGGAAGCCGTGGTGACCGACGACGTGACGAGGCCCCGCCTGGCCACAGTGAGTAGAAGATCCAAGGGACATCGGCCGGCTGGATGCCGAATCTCCTGCCCGGCCGGGCGGCTCAGCGGGGCAGGGCAGCGAACCCCTCCTCGATCTCGGCGAGGACGGGCTCGTTTTCGGGCAGCAGGGCCAGGGCCTGCCGCACGGTGGTGTCCTGTGCCTCGGTCCCGGTGCCGTGCTTCAGGTGGTCGGCGAGTTCGGGCACCCGCCGGACCAGCGCCCTGGTGAGGATCGCGAGCGCGCCCGGCCGGTCGGAGACCTCGCCGAGGGTGCTGTCCAGCGTCAGCGGGGCAAGGTCCGCACGCCGGTCGTGCTCGACGGTCCAGCGGTGGCGGCCCGAGCCGACGGTGAGCCGTTCGCCGCCCGGCAGGGTGACCTCGGCGGTGGTGTTGGCCGGGACGACGGCCTCGACGGTGATCTGACCGTCCTCGATCCGCCAGGCGGAGGCGGCCGTGCCGTACAGGGTGCGCAGCCGGGCGCTCGCGTGGGTCAGGCCGCCGCCCGGACGGGGCCGTATGGCCAGCGTGCGGTAGCCGGGTTCGGCCGGGGCCAGCCCGGCGAGCGTGCGGTGCAGCCAGTCGGCGACCGCGCCCAGGGCGTAGTGGTTGAAGGACGTCATGCCACCGAGGTTGACCGTGCCGTCGGACAGCAGGCTGTCCCAGCGCTCCCAGATCGTGGTGGCTCCCATGGTCACGGGATACAGCCAGGACGGGTACCGGCGCTCCAGCAGCAGCCGGTAGGCCGCGTCCAGCTCTCCGGCCTCGGTCAGGGCGTCGCAGATCAGCGGGGTGCCGACAAACCCGGTGGCGATGGTGTAGCCGTTGGCGCGCACCAGTTCCCTCAGCCTGCGCCCGGCCCGCTCCCGCAGGTCCGCCGAGGGCAGCACCTCGAACTCCCCGCGCAGCAGCGAGCCGGTGCCCGGACTGACGAACCGTGCCGACCAGTCCGCCGGGTCGAGCAGGCCGGCCTCGACGACGGTGTGGGTGCTCCAGGGCGAGAGCCCGTCCGGCCCTTCGACGCGTGCCCGCACGGCCACGCGTTCGCGCGAGGCCGGCGGCGCGAACGGCCAGGGCACGAGCACGGAGTCGGCGGACTCGACCCGCACCCGCTCGCCCCTCGCCTCGATCTCGTAGGCGCGCTGCGACCAGCCGTCGCGGGTGGTGTCGACGATCCAGGACAGGCGCGGCCGGGCCACCCCGATGCCGAGCGGTTCGCGAAGATGCTCGAAGCGGACCTCGGTGACGTTCACCGTCAAGACTGGCTCCTCACAGGCCGAGGCGCTGGGCCGGGAGCTCGCGCCAATGCGTGGTATCGCCGAAGAGCGGCTCGGCGCTCCTGGCGCGTCGGTGGTAGAGGTGGGCGGAGTACTCGTGGGAGAAGCCGATGACCATGTGCGGGCCGCGGGCCGCGAAAACCTTCGCCGTCGCCCGGCCCGGACCCCGGCCGCCGCCGGTGATCGGCGTGACCTGGTCCGTGAGGTCGAACAGCGGGTCGGTCGTGGGCACGGTGATCTGGTCCATCGATCACCTCCCGAATTTCTTAGCGATTCGCTAATAACACTAGGCGTGGGTACGCCAGGGTGTCAACGCCGTCACCCGTCGCCGACGGCTTCGGCACGCCTGGAGTGCGGGCATGCGAGGAGGACCCACGGGTGCGGTGGGCCGGTGAGGTCCCGGAGACCGGAGGCCGGGTTCGACGAGTCGGGATGCCGAGGGTGCCGGGGTCAGCCGGTCACTTCTCCGCCTCCAGCAAAGGGTCGAAGAGCTGACCGATGGTCGTGAGGGCGCGGGCGTCCAGCGACTTCACCGGCATGTCCATCTGCCGGGCCATCGGCTCGCGGAGCATGAGGTAACCGAACAGCAGGCTCACCCACACGGCGAGCAGTGCCTGCACGTCGACGTCGTCGTGCCAGACGCCGGCCTCCTGCTCGGCCCGGAGGATCTCCATCACCTCCTCGTAGTACGGGATCGGATGGAGCTGCTCGTCGCGGTCGAGGGCCAGCAGCATCACGATCTCGGCGAGGCGTGACTCGCTCGCCAGTGTCCTGAAGCTGCGCGCGCCCCGGTGCATCGGATTGACCGCGGACTGGTCGCCCGCCTTCTTGGCGAGTTCGACCATCTCGTGGTCCAGTGCCGAGCGCACCAGGGTGCGCCTGCTGCCGAAGTAGTGGTGGATCAGCCCGCGGTTGACGCCCGCCTCGTCGGCCACGTCCTGCAGGCTCAGCCCGGTCAGGACGCCGTCGCGGTCGAGCAGGCGCAGGGCGGCCTGGCGCAGGGCCGCCTCGGTGACCGCCCGATCCGGCCGCCGCCTGCGCCGGGACCGGGCCGCCGCGCCGCCGCCGTCGGTGCCGTCTGTCTGAGCCTCTTCCGTACTGGGGGTCGCGCCCTCGGGCGCTGACGATGCGTCTGCCACGACCAGAGTTTAGCGGATCGCCAATCGAATGGCCCGCCGTGCCTCGGCCCCGGGAGTTCGAGGCGAGGCACGGGCCGCCCCCCCGGCGCGCGGGGAAGCGGCCGCCGATCTTCGTGATCACCGGCCTGGCCGCGCCCATGATCGTGGCCAGCGGGCCGGTACCCGCGCATCGGGCGGGACCCCGGGCCCCACCTTGGTCCAGCGCGGACGCCGGACCATGTCGCGAGCCAGGCGAAACACCGATCGGTGGAGCGGCGGGCCGTCACCGCTGCCCGGTCGTGCCCGGGGCGGCGTCGAGCAGCGCCTGCGCCGCGGCGAGCGATTCCGCCCGCATCCGCGCCACGTCCGCGTCGATGAAGCGCCTGCCGCTCCACAGGACCAGCACGCCGAGCAGCATGATCGGGATGATGGACAGGAAGGCGGCGGTGAAGCCGAACGCGTCGGCGATGACGCCGACGATCGCCACCAGCAGCAGGCCGGGGAGGAAGTAGAGCCCCGCGACGGAGAAGCAGGAGGAACGCATCCGAGGTGGCGCGGCCAGCGAGAGCACGATGCTCGGCCCGGCGATGATCGGCGCGGTGCACAACGTGTACACCGCCGGGGCGGCGATGGAGGCGGGCAGGGTGGGCGCCAGGGCCATGTCGTGGATCTGCCGGCGGAGTTCAGGCTGGCCACCGGGATCGTCCTGAACCTTTCGCCGTTCGTGCACGTGCCGGCGATGTTGCTGGACGGTGCCTCGTCACCGGGGGTGCCGCTGCTGGGGTTGACCGTGCTGGCCGTCACCCTGACCACGGCGGGGCTGGCGTTCCTGCTTCGCCGTGACCTGATGCCCTCTGCCTGAATCCGCATGAGCGCTTCAGTGGACCACGGCCCATACTCGGCGGGCAGGTCCCGCCACGGGCTGCCGGTGCGAAACCGCCACATCACGGCGTTGAACCGCTGCCGCAGGTCCGGGATCGGGCCTCACTCACCCAGGGGCAGGTGAGGCTCGATCAAGGACCATTCCTCGTCGGTGAGGTCTCCACGCGCCATGGCGATGGCCCACCGGCAACGGAGACCAAGCCGCAGGCGAATCCCCTGATCTCAACTCCATACAGGCCCTAGGACACGAGTGCGCCGATCACCACGAGGAGCACGAGAAGCACGAGCACCGTGGGCAGCAGCCAGCGACGGGGACGATCCACGCCCTGGAGCCTAGCCCTGCCCACGAGGTGCCCGTGCCGCCAGGTCCCATTTCTCAACCGTTTCGTAGCGGACCCTGGCTCCGAGGTTGCTCCGTATCAGGTGCACCGTCTCCAGTTCCCACTCGGTGCCGGAGAACGGCCCGAACGCCTCGACCAGGGGACCGATGTCCATCTCGGGGCGGCATCTGGCCAGGCTCAGATGCGGTGTGAACCTCCGGTGCTCCGCCTGTCCGGCTCCGGCGCGGCGCGCCCCGGCCGCCACGGAATCGGCCAGGCGGCCCAGCCGGAGGAGGTCACCGCACAGCCCGGTCCAGAAGACCCGAGCCCTGCCCGCCGAGGGAAACGCGCCGGCGCCGGCGAAGGACAGCGTCATCGGAGCGTGCCGCGCGGCCGCCCTGGCGAGGCGCGTCCGCAGCTCGGGCAGCACCCGGTCGGGCACCTCCCCCAGGAACGACAGCGTCACGTGCCAGTTCTCCGCGTCCAGCCAGCGCAGCCCCGGCCATCGCGCCAGGTGAGGTTCGAGGGCGCGGACGAGCTCATCACGCGCCGGCGCCGGCGGCGGTAATCCCACGAACAGCCGCATGCGACCTCCTGCTGATCAGCCTTGTCAGCATTGTCGCCGCAGCGGCGCCGATCAGGGTGAGCACCCCGCCGATCACGACTCCGGTACGCACCCCGCCCAGCTCGGAGATCCAGCCGAGCAGCGGCGCGCCGAGGGGGGCTCCCCCGGTGAACACGAGCACGTAGATCCCCATCACCCGGCCGCGCATCTCCGGCGAGGTGGCCAGCTGCACGCTGGCGTTGGCCGCGGTGTTCACCGAGATCAGCGCGATGCCGGCGGGCACGAGCAGGATCAGGTAGAGCGGATACCAGGGCGCCAGGCCGCTGGCGATCTGGAACAGGCCGAACGCGCCGGCGCCGGCGACCAGCAGGCGCCTGCTCGGCTTGACCCGCCGCGCCGCCACGAGGGCACCCGCCAGCGCTCCGACCGCGAACATGCTGGAGGCGACCCCGAACGAGGAGGCACCGGCCCCGAAGATCTCACGCGCCATCAGCGCTATCGACATCGAGAACGACTGCGTGAACATCGAGACGAAGGCGATCAGCAGGATCGGCATGAGCAGCTCAGGCCGCGCCATCACGTAGCGCAGGCCCTCGCGGAGCTGGCCCTTCCCCCTGGGCACCGGTTCCGGGGTGGTCAGCTGGGAGGTGCGCATCAGGAACAGGCCGCTGAGCACCGCGGCGAACGACACCGCGTTGATCAGGAAGATCGGACCGGTACCGCCCAGTGCGTGGATCAGGACACCGGCGACGGCCGGGCCGACCACCCGGGCCAGGTTGAAGCTCGACGAGTTCAGCGCGATCGCGTTGGACAGGTCCTTGCGGCCGACCATCTCGACGACGAACGCCTGCCGGGTCGGTACCTCGACACAGGCGATGAGGCCGAGCGTGAAGGCCATCACGTAGACCTGCCAGACCTGGGCCGAGCCGGTCACGGTGAGCACACCCATGGTGAGCGCGAGCAGGCCCATCAGCGACTGACAGACGATCAGCAGCGACCGCTTGGGATAGCGGTCGGCGAGCATGCCGCCCCAGAGGCCGAACAGCAGCAGCGGCAGGAACTGCAGCGCGACGGTCAGGCCCAGCGCGGCGGCGCTGCCCTTCGTCAGGTCGAGCACCAGCCAGTCCTGCGCGGTGCGCTGCATCCAGGTGCCGACGTTGGAGACCACGCCTCCGGCCGCGAACAGCCGGTAGTTGTAGACGCGGAGCGACCGGAACATCCCGTCCCGCGTCTCGGGCACGGTCTGGGCCGATCCGCTCTCGGTGGCCTGGAGCTCGTTCACGGTGGCGGCCCTCGCGGCCCGCCGCCGCATCCGCGCCCGCAGTCCGAGCCTTCTCCTGGACTTTCCGCCTGGCATGGCGGACGCCCCGGCGTCACGCGGGACCGCCGGGGCCCCGGGTTCCTCGGGGTCGGCTAGATCCGGCTGAGCTTCTCCAGTATCGGGGCCGCCTGCCTGAGCGTCGCCCTCTCCTCGGGTGTCAGCTCCTTCAGCTGCCGCGTCAGCCACGCCTCCTTGAGGCGGCGTTCCTCCTTCAGCAGTGCCGAACCCTGGTCGGTCACGCTCACGGTCACCTGGCGCCGGTCGGTCGGGTGCGGTGTACGCGACACCAGCCCCCGCTCGACCAGCACGGCGATCACGCGGGTCATCGAGGGCGGTTGCACCTTCTCTAGATCGGCCAATTCTCCGGGGGTTATCCCGGAATGCCGTTCCACGGCGGCGAGGGTCGCGAGCTGGGTGGGCGTCAGCGAGTGCACCGCGGCCTGCCTGCGCAGGCGCCTGTTCAGTCGTGCCAGAGACACGCGCAGGGCCGAAGCCAGACCGGCGTCGCTTCGCAGGATCGCGACGTGGTCCTTCTTGGGGTGATTCGTTAGCATAAGTCATTACCTTTGCTAACTATATACGACTGCACGTGATTCCCTCCAGGGGGTTTACTTCTCGACGCGGGCCGTACGGCCAGGGCTCGCCAATCTTGGCGTGAAGCAGTCGCCCTTGACACGCGAAAGCCGCCATGGTGGCCGGCGAAATCGAGCACCATGACGGCTTCCGCACCACTGCTCAGCCCAGATTGAACAGGGCCTTGATCGGGCCGAGGGCGAAGTAGACGGCGAACAGCGCCGCGACGATCCACATCAGCGCGTGCAGTTCGCGGGCCTTGCCCTTGAACAACTTGATCAGCACGAAGGTGACGAAACCCGCTCCGATACCGGTGGCGATCGAGTAGGTGAACGGCATCAGGACGATCGTGAGGAACGCCGGGATGGCGATCTCGTAGTCGGTGAAGTCGATCTCCCGGATCGAGGTCATCATCAGGAAGCCGACCACGACCAGGGCGGGGGCGGCGGCCTCGTAGGGGACGACGGCGACGAGCGGCGAGAAGAAGATCGCCAGCAGGAACAGGACACCGGTGACGACGCTGGCGAGGCCGGTGCGCGCGCCCTCGCCGACACCCGCGGCCGACTCGATGTAGGTCGTGTTGGAGGAGACGGAGGCCGCCCCTCCGGCCGCCGCGCCGATCGAGTCGACAAGGAGGATCTCCTTGGTCCTGGGCAGGGTGCCGTCCTCCTTGAGCAGCCCGGCCTGGCCGCCGACGCCCACGATCGTGCCCATGGTGTCGAAGAAGTCGGTGATCAGCAGGGTGAAGATGAGCAGCAGGGCCACGAGGACCGAGACGGAGCCGAAGGCACCGATCGGGTCGAACTCCGTGAACAGCACCAGCGGGTTCTCGAACCCGAAGATCTTCTCGGGCAGTTCCGGGACGACGAGCTGAAAGCCCCCCGGGTTGGGGTCCTGGCCCGGCACCGTCGCGGCGCCGACCTTGGTGACGGCCTGGACGATGATCGCGATGACCGTCGTGGCGACGATGCCGATCAGAATGGCGCCCTTCGTCTTACGCGCCACCAGCACCACCATCAGCAGCAGGCCGACCACGAAGACGAAGATCGGCCAGCTGGCCAGCGAACCCGCGATGCCGAGTTCCAGGGGCGGCCCCGCGGCCACCCGGCGGACGAAGCCCGCGTCCACGAAGCCGATCAGGGCGATGAACAGGCCGATGCCGACACTGATCGCGGTCTTGAGCTGGGGTGGGATGGCGTTGAACACGGCGGTGCGGAACCCGGTCAGCACCAGGAGCGCGATGATCACGCCCTCCAGGAACACCAGGCCCATCGCCGACTCCCAGGACATCTGCGAGGCGATGCCGAAGGTGACGAAGGCGTTCAGGCCGAGGCCCGCGGCCATCGCGAAGGGGACCTTGCCGATGACCCCCATCAGGATGCTGAGCACTCCCGCCACAAAGGCGGTACCGGCCGCGACGAGCGGGATGTTGGGCGCGCTTCCGTCGCCGATGAACTGGCCCTCGACATCCGGGACGGTAGCGATGATCAGAGGATTGAGCACGACGATGTAGGCCATCGTGAAGAACGTGGCGAACCCACCACGCACCTCCCGACCCACGGAGGAACCCCGGTCGGAGATGTGGAAGAAACGG
Organism: Streptosporangium sp. NPDC002607; assembly: GCF_053592655.1. Lineage (NCBI taxonomy): Bacteria > Bacillati > Actinomycetota > Actinomycetes > Streptosporangiales > Streptosporangiaceae > Streptosporangium > Streptosporangium sp. NPDC002607. The sequence continues at coordinate 21,717 of NZ_JBSFWD010000028.1, read as the reverse complement.
TCAAGTCCACTTATTTGGGAGGTTTTACTATCTTTCACTCACGCAGAGTGACAGCGAGTGCCTCTTTCGGGAAGACCCGGTTGCCGATGGTGATGGTTTCGAGATGGATTCGCGCCTTCACGTAATCCGTTTTGCGAACAGTGAGACACCGTCGCCTAGTCTGGAGCACGTGAACCAGCCACGACGTCCGGATCTGCAGCCGTTGAAGACCAACGACACGCTCACGATCCTCACGGGTACGGGTCTGTGGGCCGTCGCCCTGGTCGTCCTCCTGGTCGTGCAGCCGGACCCCGAGCACCGCTGGTGGATCTGGATGTGCGTGTCGGGCATCTGCGGCGGCCTTTTCGGCCTCTGGTTCGTACGCCGCCGCGACCGCCGCCCCCCGCCCCCGTCCGAGGGTCCGATCGAGCCCACCACGGCGATCCTGTGATCATCCGCGCGACCCCACAACCGGCTGAGCCACCGCGCGCCCCCACAACCGGCTGAGCCACCGCGCGACCCCACGACGGATGAGTCGCCATGGGCGAATTCACCACCGGCCCCATCTCGGCCGCTTCCGGCCCCCACGTCCAGCCGGACGGCTACCGGCCTTTGGCGTTCGAGCCCTGAGTCGTCCGGGGCGCCCCGGCGTCCTCGGTGTCGGCGAGATCCGACACCCTGCTCTTTCGAGCCGGTGAGGTCAACCCTTTCGGGCTGGGCTGAAAGGCGTCGACACCGACAAGCCACCGATCACACGATGGTCGGGCCGCCTTCGGATACGACCTCCGAGCCGGGGTCCTCCGCAGGGTGGGGCACCCGTCGGCGGCCATTCGACACATCCTGAAAGGAAACGCCATGACAAGAGTCTTGCGGCGATCTCTTCGCACCCGGCGGGGGCATGGGGCGAAGTCGCGCCACAGGAGGAACGGAAGGCGAAACGCTCTCGTCATGGGGATCGCCGCGATCTCCGTGCTCCTGATGGCCAACCCGGCGCTGGCCCACCAGGAGTTCTCCAACGGAACGGCCCAGCGGGTGGCGGCGACGCGGACCATTATCGCGCCGAGTATCTGGTACAACCTCAGCGATCTCGGCATCGGCTGCCCTGCCACGGCGTCGGCGAAGTTCTATCCGACCTGGACGGTCTCGAACGTCACGTCGTCGTCGGCGTACGTGAAAACGCTGAAGATCACCTTCACGCCTGCCGCCTCCGGTGCCACCCTCGGGGCGGCGGACCTGGTCGACGGCAACGGCGGCAACAGGTGGCACGGGCTGTGGGGCGTCGGCCCCGTGTCCTCAGCCGGGATCACCAAGACCTTCACCTTCAACCGCACCGTGAATTTCGGCAGCAACGGCAAGTTCTACTTCACGCAGCAGTTCGCCCTCAACGGAGGCGGGGGCGGAACCTGCGAGAATCAGAAGTCCGTCTATTTCTACCTCAGGCCGATCTGATCGGCGGCCCCCGCGCGGCGCGCCGCTGCGCGGGGGCACGGCCTCAACGGGCGGCGGCGTCGCCCTGGAGCAGCGCCGCGCCCAGCGGAGTCAGCGTGTGCAGGACGGAGCCGCCCATCCGGGTGGTCGATATGAGCCCGGCGTTGCGCAGCACCGTGGTGTGCTGGCTGGCGGAGGCCAGGGAGACACCAGCCCGCTCGGCCACGGCCGTGGTGGTGGCCGGGTCGCGCAGGGTGGCCAGCACCTCCGCCCGGGTGCGCCCGAGCAGGGGGCCGAGGGTGTCGGCCGCCCCGGCCGGCGCGTCTCCCTCGCATACCGGATACACCAGCACGGTTGACCGGTCCGGCCGGTACATCAGCAGGGGACCCGGCGCGAAGTACGAGGGAACCAGCAGCAATCCGCGCCCGTACAACTTGACGTCGTAGCTTCTGGACGCCGGTACGTGAAGGACTGGTGGCCGCCAGTACCAGCTGGTGCCGAGCGTGGTGAGCAGCGCGTCGGTCCCGCCGCGCAGGAGGGTCTCGGCGCGCAGCGCGCGATCGGCGGCACCGGCGGCTCGTATTCGGGGCCACAGCGGCTCCAGCGAGGAGCCGAAGTAACCACGCAGGTCACTCGTAAGCCTGCGCCAGGTTCCCGCGGCACCGGCGGAGAGCTCCAGCCGCCAGCGCTCGGTGCTCCGGGATGGGGGAAGCCCCTTCAGGTCGGCCACCAGCTGCGCCTCGGGCGTCTGCCGGGCCAGCTCGACCGCCGACGCGAAGTCCGGCGCGGTCGGCTGCAACAGGAAGTCGGGAAAGGAGGCCTGCGCGCCAACCAGGTCGGGGAGCATGCCGGCCCTGGCGACCAGGCTGCCGTTCATCCTCCTCTGCCACTCCCTGACACCCGGCCGTGGCCGGTTTCCTGCGGTGGGCGTGACGCGCAGGCCCCGTACGCTCAGCACCGACTCCAGCAGCTGGTTCGGAGCCGGTGCGAACGTGATCCGTTGAAGGTCTGTGGGGGTGAAATGTAGGCGCATCACCCGACCGATTCTCGCCCGGCGCACGAGGAAACGCGCATCCAGGCGATCATCTAGGTCGAGGCGGTCCAGCTGTCCAGGTCGGCCTCGGCGAGCAGCAGCGGCACCGCCGCGGGATCGCGCAGCAGCGCCGCCACCGCGAGCCGGTCGCCCCACTGGCCGGACGCCCAGGCGAGCCCGCGCGCCAGCCCCTCCACATCCGAGGCGTGCACCGTGCCCTCGAAGAACCGCCAGGCCGCGGGGACACCGTCCACCAGCAGCCGCTCGTGCGCCACGTAGCTCGCGGGCGCGGTCGGCAGCAGCGACCGTACAGCGGGCGGGACGTCGCGGACCTCGCCTGAGGACGTCACCTCCCCGGCCGCCTCCTCACCGGCCAGCGGCAGGTCGAGCAGCTCGGAGAGCGCCTCCGCCAGGTCGAACGGGGCCAGGATCAACGGCCGTCCCGCGACGAGCGGCAGCAGGTCGGGCGCCTCGACCACGACCGGCTCACCCGCGCCCTCGTTCCCCGAACCGGCGTCGGCGGACACCGGCCGGCCGTCAGCGGCGTCGACGACGACGATCTCGTCACCCAGGACCGCGCGAACGGCGCGCGGAGGCGCGACGCGGGCGGGGTCGACGGCGGCGAGGGCCACCCACAGGGAGCGGAGCTGCGCCCGATCGACCTCCACGGAGGGGTCGCCCAGCAGATCGAGCAGCTCGTCCGGACCTCCGTGGGAGGCGAGCAGGTCGGCCAGCGTGCTCCGGACGCCGATCATCGCCAGCGCGGCCTCGTCGACATCCGCCGGGGCGTCCCCGTACAGGCCGAACAGCAGCGGGTCACCCGCCGGGAGCCGCAGCTGCGTGGGGCGCCTGCCGCCGAGCACCGGGTGCGTGGAGAGCCACCACGCGGTGTAGGACGGGACCTCCACGACCTCCCCCGACACCAGGACCCGCAGCGGGTGCAGTACCGAGCGGAGCGGCGGGCGGGACAGCAGGGCGAGGGCGGCGGGCCAGTCGGCGACGTACTCCAGGTCCCGGACCGCGGAGAACTCCCGGGCGACCGGCGGCACGTTCATCTCGGGCAGCAGGTCGAGGACCGTCTCCAGCCACTCGTCCTCGCGGTCGAGGTCGTGGTCGCACTCGTCCGGGTCGATCATGACGTCGTGATCGTTGACCACGGCGAAGCCGTCGAGCACCCCGACCGCGGCGAGTACCCTCCGGCCGTACCGCTCGACCAGCTCGGGCGCGGCGGTGCCGAAGTGCGTCTCCGCGTCGAGCAGCCCGGCCAGCGCCCCGTCGGCGAGGAGCAGCTCGCCTGCCGGGTACAGCTCACCGTCGGCGCCGCGCAACGCCAGCTCGGCCAGCCAGGGCGCGTCGCCCGCGGTCAGCCCCGCGGCGTCGACCAGCGCGAGCACCGCCTGGGCCACCGGTTCCGGGTCGGGGCTTTCCAGCGACTCCGAGACGGCGGAGCGGGTCAGCGGATCCTCCAGGACCGTGCGGGGCGTCGCCTCACCCGCGCCGAGCCTGAGCAGGAGGGGGTGGGCCGCGTCCGGGTGCACCACGCGCAGCCCGAGCGGGGCGAGGACCGCCGGATCCAGCGCGGAGCCGTCGGTCAGCAGCAGCGTGCCGCGCGGCCCCCTGACCAGGCGGCCGTCGGCGAGCGGCACCGGCAGCGCGCCGAGTGCCTCCGGGTCGTCGGCGGGCAGCACCTCGTACAGCGACCGCCACCAGGCCGGATCCCTGTCCTTGACGGCGTCGCCGGAGAGCATGTCCACGATGTCGGAGAGCTGCACCCGCCTGACGCCGAGCGCGTTGATCGCCGGATGCCGTGACGGCCACCCCGCGGGCAGCAGCCCACCGATCATCGGAGCGACCTTCTCCAGCAGCTCGGCCGTGGCCGTGACCACGGACGCCTGCCGCCCCGAGATGACCAGGTCCGCGCCGACCGCGGGCGGAGCCCAGGCCGCACCGGCGCTCTCCGCGAGGTCGTCGGGAAGCAGGGGCGAGGCTCCGGCCTCGGAACCCTGGTCGGCCGGTAGGGAGAGCGCGGGGAGCAGCGGGGCGTCTGGGAGCCTGCGCAGGATCGCCCGGCGGATGCTCGCGTCAAGCTCGCCCTTGCCCATCAGGCCGGGGACGAGGTCGAGGAGCCGGGGCGTCCGCGGCAGGCCGGTGAGCAGTTCCAGGTAGGTGTCCGCGGCGCGCTCGACCAGGAAGTCGGCCAGCGGGCCCGGTGCGACGTGCCGCCGGTCGGTGGCCATCGGGAACGAGGCGATCAACAGCGCGGGCAGGTCAAGCGGCTCGTCGCTCGGCGTGGGCGCGTGCACCACGGGCGGCACCGGCGCGGGCAGCGGCCGGGGCTCCCCGGTCGCCTCGCTCACGGGTACGGCCCAGCGGACCAGCCAGTGCGGCCGGGAGCGCTCCTCGGTCGGGCGGTCGGCGAAGAGCTCGGCCATCTGCTCGGGGGTGAACCGCCCGGAGGCCGAGACGACCTTCCAGCCCTCCGCGGTGACGATCCTCGTCTCCCCGTCCAGGTCGACCTCGATCACCTCCAGAGCGGGCAGGCCCAGCAGCAGAGCCGGGCTGGTCTCCCGCAACATCGCTCTGACCGCGTCCTCGGCCGCCCTGTCCCGGAGCGGCAGCCGCACGAGCGTGTCGAACCCGGCGGGGATCTCGACCGGGCCGGCGGGGAAGGGCAGGCGCAGCAGTGGGACGTGCCCTCCGCGCTCGGCGAGCTCCTTGGCCAGCTCGGGCTCGGCGGCCACCAGGGCGGCGGTCTGGTCGCGGGACCAGCGGACGACCCCTGAGCCGAGCGAGCCGATCACCGGTTCGTCGCAGACCGACACCACGGCCGCGAACCCGACGCCGAACCGGCCGGCCGCGTGGGCGTCGCCGCGCTTGGCGGAGACGCGCAGCGTGGACAGCGCCTCGATCCCGTGGGCGTCGATGGGAGCGCCGATGTTGGCCGCCGACAGCACCCCCTCGCGCAGCGAGAGACGTAGCCTTCCCGGCGCCCCGGCGCGGAGCGCGGCGTCCGCGGCGTTCTGGGCGAGCTCGACGATCAGCCGGTCACGGTAGCCGCCGAGCGCGAAGTCCTCCTCCGCGTTGGCGTCCTCGCGGAAACGCGCGGGCGACGCCTTCCAGGCGGCCAGGACGGTGGAGCGTAGTCGTTCGGTGCCGAAGATGTCAGTCAAGGCGATCTTCCAAAGGTCGGGGCCCGCGCGGCCAGGCGCCCCGGCCGGAACACCACGGGAGCGGCGCCCGAACGGCGACGGCCGGGCGGACCGCTGGGATGGGCGGCGGGGGCGGCTGCGGGGCGGAACAGACCCGGCGGCGCCGGGTCAGGAGTGACCGAGCGGCTCGGAGGCCGTATCGTCCACCGACCCGGTCAGGTCGGGTTCCGGGACGTCCTCGGCGGTGTCGTACGAGAGCGAGAGATCGTCGAGGATCGGCGCGGTCGGCTCGACCTGGTGCGGCAGCACCGCGGCCTCGGAGTGCGCGCCGCAGCCGTGGTCGGCGGCGACCACCCGCCCGTCGTCGGGGGCGTACTCGTTCGCGCAGACGCCGAAGCCGGTCCGCAGCGCACCCGCGAGCGGCCAGTAGAAACCGCAGGTGGAGCACTGGGCGGGGGCGGCGTGCGCGAGCGGGGTGTGCGGTCCCGACTCGCCGGAGTGCCAGCGCCGCACGGCTCGATCGCGGCCGATCGGGGAGAGCACCCGGGCCCGGCCGAGGCCGTATTCGAAGATCATCTGCTGGTCGGAGTCGTCACCGGTCTCGGTGAAGCCGGGCGCGAGCCGGTCGTCGTCCTCCGAGGTGGGCAGCAGGTCGCCCACGCCGAGGTCGCCCGGGCGGAGCCGATCGCTCCAGGGCACCCACTGCGGCGGCATCAGCGCGCCCGCCCCCGGCAGGAGCACGACCTCGCTGACCGTCACGTTGCGCGCCCGCGAGGCGCGGGCGACGGTGACGGCCCAGCGCCAGCCGCGGTAGGCGCGGTCGAGACATGCGAAGTAGTGGGTGACGACACGGTCGCCCTCGCCCTCGACCCCGAGGTGCTCGCCCACATCGCCCGGCCTGACGTTCTCCTCGACCGCGGCACGGGCCAGGTCGACGGCCGCGACACACGCCTGGTCAAGGACCACGGCGCGGGATCGAGTCCGGCTCACGAGTCGTCTCCCGTCAGCCCCGCAGCACGACGGCTGCTGTCCCTACTGGCTCGCTCGCTCACTGCGCTCACAGTTCATTCTCACCCATGACCGGAGCGAACGGCACCGCGGACTCCCGTTAGCCCGGGCAGTGACCAGGCGCACCGGACAACTCCCCCACCCTTCGGGTATGACTGGATACGTGGCAGCTGGGTGGGAGCGGGTTCGCAAGACGGTGAGTGACGCCTCTCGGCAGGTCGGCAGGTCGGCCGCCGCCGCGGGCCGGGCGGGCGCGCGCGCCGGCCGGGGCACGGGCCGGGCGACGACGCGGGCGGCCCTGGGGGCGGTCAACGGCACCCAGCGAGTGGGCAGGGCCGCGCGACGGCTGACCCACGCCCAAGGCGCGGGCCGCACCGGGCTGGGCCAGCTGATCGAGCTGACCGCCGCGCACAGCGCGGGTGACGCCCTGGTCACCGCGGCCCTGGCCGGGACGCTCTTCAAACTCCCGGTGAACGAGGCCCGCGGCCAGGTCGCTCTCTACCTGCTGATCACGATGATTCCGTTCGTGGTGGTCGCACCCTTCGTCGGCCCGGTCCTCGACCGGTTTCGCTCGGGGCGGCGCTTCGTGATGGCCGGCACCCTCTTCGGCCGCGGGCTGCTCTGCTTCGCGATGGCGGCGGCGATCGTCCCCGGCGACGTGTTCACGATCTTCCCGGCGGCGCTGGCCGTGCTGGTGCTGTCGAAGGCGTACAACGTCTCCCGCGCGGCGATCATGCCGAGCGTGCTGCCCGCCGATATCGCGCTGGTCACGGCCAACGCGAGGGTCGCCCTGTTCGCGCTGGTCACGGCCGGCGTCGCGGTGCCGGTCGGCGCGGGCGTCAGCGCCTGGCTCGGCGCCGAGTGGGTGCTGCGCGGGGCGACGGTGCTCTTCCTGCTCCAGGGCGTGCTGGCCGTACGGCTCCCGCGCCACGTCGACTCCCCCGACCTGGAGGAGCTGGACGAGAGCGGCGAGGAGCGGCCGCACCGCTGGCGCACGATGCTGAACGTGGGCCCGGTGGTGGCCGAGGCGATGTGGGCCAACGTGGCCATCCGCCTCTACTCCGGGTTCCTCCTCTTCTACCTGCTCTTCCTCGTGCAGGACAGGAACCTGCCCGGCCTTCCGCCGACGGTCGCCATCGGTGTGCTGGCCGTGGCCGCCGGTGCCGGCGGGCTGGCGGGCACGGCCGTGGCCTCCTGGGTGCGCAACCACTCCCCGCAGGTCATCGTGCTGGCCACGCTCGCGGTGACGACCACGATCACGGTACTGGCCGCGGTCGTCTTCCAGCTGTGGAGCGCGGTGGCGGTCGCGCTGGTGGCCGCCTTCGCCCAGGGCCTAGGCAAGCTCGCGCTGGACGCGATCGTGCAACGGGAGATCGGCGAGGAGGTGCGCTCGTCCACGTTCGGCGTGGTGGAGGCCTTTCTGCAGATCTCCTGGGTGCTGGGCGGCCTGATCGGGCTGCTGCTCTCGCTGTTCGCCGGCGGATCGGCCGGGCTGGCCCTGATGACCGTGGTGCTGGCGGGCTCGCTCGGCTGGCTGCTGGTCCGTCGCCGCAGGCGGGTCCGGGAGGTGGACGCCAGGGTCGAGGCCGCCCGGGGTCCGGGCACGCCTCGTCCCGCCGAAGGTACAGAGCGGTTCGCGCGGGACGGGGTGTCCGCCGAGTGGGTCAGGCCGCGGGCCGCGGGGACGGCCACAGTGGTCGTGCGGCCGGAGAACGCCCCCACGGAGAAGCGGACCAGACCGCTGACCACCCCCCACGGCTGAGCCGGGGCACACGGGGGCGGTCGGCGGGCTGTCAGTCGTCCAGGTCGTCGGCCACCGCCCGGAGCACGGCAGCGATCTTCTTCGCGTGCGTGGCCTCGGGGTGTTTGCCCTTCTGGTACGACGTGGAGACCGTGTCCAGGAGCTTGATCAGGTCTTCCACGATGACGACCATCTCGTCGGGCTTCTTGCGCTTGCCCTTGGGCTTGGCGGTCTTGGCGAGCGTGGGGGGCTGGTCGATCACTCGAACCGAGAGCGCCTGCTGGCCGCGGCGCCCCTCGGCCACACCGAACTCGACCTTCTGGCCCGGCTTGAGGGAGTCCACGCCGGAGGGCAGCGCGGAAGAATGCACGAAGACCTCACCGCCGTCGTCGCGGGTGAGGAAACCGAAACCCTTGTCGGCGTCGTACCACTTGACCTTGCCACTCGGCACAGGGGTGACCTCGTTCAGACTGTCGTGAAAAGGAATGGATGTAGGTTATGCCCAGCGGACGCCGAGAGCGACCGTGTATTGGGGCCCGAATTACACAAGAGCCGTGGGAGTTCGCCAGCTGTCGAACCATTCGGTGAACTCGGTCAGATCGCTCAGGATCACATCTGCTCCGTGATCACGCAGTTCCACCGCCGGATAGACACCCGTTGCCACCGCCACGCTGACGGCTCCTCCCGCTCGCGCCGCCTCGATGTCCGCGACATGATCTCCAACATAGGCGGCGGCGCCGAAAGTCGCGAGCGCGGGCCCCTTGGCCGCCCCGAAGACCGATCCGACGAGCTCGTCCACTTCCAGGCCGAGGAACTCGACGGTGTGCGCCGCGTCGCGGGCGTTCTTCCCCGTCACCACGGTGACCCTGCCCCCGGCCCGCCGTACCGCGTCGACCGCCTCGCGCGCACCGGGCATGAGGGTGGTGACCGGGACCGCGATCGACGGGTAAAGCCGCCGGTAGACGTCGGCCGCCGCGGGGACCTCGGCGGCGGGCATCCAGTTGGCCAGTTCCCACTCCAGCGGCGGCCCCAGCCTGGCCAGCACGGCGCCGCTGTCGATGAAGAAGCCGGTGCGCAACGCCACCTCGTCGTAAACGGCGGCGATGCCCGCGCGGGTGTCGGCAAGCGTCAGATCGAGGTCGAATCCCACCGAGTTCATCGGGTCACTCACCGCTCCTTGTCGGCTACTCGAAGAGGTTTCTTCGAGAAGCCCTCAAAGAATGCCAAATCCCCCTAAATATGGCCAATCCCAAGTGTTGTACATGACGCCGCCCACTGTGGAACCCTGCACCGGAAGGATTTACTTATCCGCGGGCAAACGGTCCCTCCCCGGACGGTTCCCCCTGAGCGCCCGACGGCCGGCACGCCCTCTCGGCGAGTCGGCCGGCGTGCCCTCGCAACGGGCTTGGACCGGCGCGGTGCGACTCGGCATGGTCGGCACTGGATAGGGTCATGGTGGAGGTATCGGCAGAGAAATGACCAGATCAACGCGCGAGCGGATCATCGACGAGGCCCTGCGACTGTTCGCCGAGCGGGGCTACTCGGCAACCTCGGTGGCCGAGATCGAGGCCGCCTCCGGACTGTCACCGGGCGCCGGGGGTCTCTACCGGCACTTCAAGTCCAAGTACGAGGTGCTGGCCGCGGCGGTGAACGAGCACGCGGCCAGAACACGGGCGCAGATCGCCGAGACCCTGGCCGAACTCAGCGTCGTCGACACCTCGACCGAGATCGAGGAGCGGCTGGCCCAGCTGTGCAGGTCCGGGCTGGCCAAGGTCCGCGAGGAGAGAGACCTCACGCGCGTGTTCTTCCGCGACCTGAGCCAGTTCCCCGAGCTGGTCGCGACCGTACGCGACGGCCTCCTGCAGCCCATGTTCGACGCGATCACCACCTGGTTTCGCGCCCAGCCCGAGTACGCCGGGGCCGATGCCGACTGGCCCGCCATCGGTGCCGTGCTCGGCGGGGCGGTGGTCCATTACCGGCTGTTCGAGGAGACCGTGGGCGAACCCCCGGGCCGCGCGGAGCGCGACCGTTTCGTCGCCGCCTGGGTGTGCCTCGCGCTCGGCCTGCTGCCCCGGGCGGCGGTCCAGGCCATCGGCTGAGAGCCCCCGGCACGGCCCGCGGAGCGTCACCTGTCTCCCCGTCCCGCGGTGACCTCGGGATCGAGCAGGCGGCAGGCCAGCCAGAAGACCCCCCATGCCGCGCCCAGCAGGAACATGAGCCCGCTGATGCCGAAGAACTCATCCACCACGGTGCCGAGGTCGTTCCTGGCCCGGACGAGGGCGACCAGGCCGCCACCGAGGGTGTAGCTCACGATCGGAGCGGCCAACCCGAGCACCTTGTCAGAGGTGTGCCAGCTCTGGCAGGCGATCACGACGAGCACCGCGACGGCCCAGACCAGCACCGGGATCCGGAAGATCGCGATCGGGGCGAGGGGGATGGGGATCAGCAGCCCGGCCAGGGCCAGCAGGCCCATGCCGGCCGTCTCACGCCGGTGGCTCAGCAGGATCGCCCGGGTGTCACGCGCGGCGGGGGCGACGTCCTCCCGCGACCGAGCCGGGCTCCACCGGCGCGGCCACCCCCGCTGACCGCGTACCCGCCGCCTGGCCAGTAGCTCCTCCGCCTCCCGCATGCCCCTGACCACACCGGGCGGCAGCTGGCCCCGTGGCCCCGTGTCCTCCGGCCTCCCACCCGGCGTTTCCGGCGACGCCCCTTCCACCGCCTCCGGCCGAGCCGTTCCCGATGCCGCGGGTGCCGCCGGTGAGGCCTCCCGCGCCTCAGGCGGGGCTCCCTGCGCTTCCTGCGGCGAGGGATCCCGTATGAGTGGTATCTCCTCGGTCGGCGGATCGCCCTCCACGATGTCCTCCCACTCGTCCACGGAGTCCTCTCCACCACCCGATCCGCCACCCGGGTCGTCGTCGGGGGTGACCGGTGACGCCCCCCGGTCCTTTCGCCCTGATCCGCGAGCGGCCGAGGGGCCGGGATCGCCCGGTGCGGGCTCGGCGGCATCCGGGGGGACTCCCGTCGAGGCGTACGGATGCCCCCGCACGGGCCGGCGGGGAGCGGGGACACCGAGATCGCCCGGTGCGCTCTCGCCGGGGTCCCGCGCCTCGCGGCCGACCGCACCGGAGTCCGCCGGATCGGAACCGGGGGCGGAATCGTCCGGTGTGGGCGCGGCAAGGGGCATGGCCGGAGCGACGACACCCGCGGCCCGGGAGCGCGGCTGGGCGCCCAGGCGGCGCAGCTCGCGGCGGACCAGCGCGGCGGGGTCACCGAACCGGGCCAGCACCCTCTCCACCGCGGCCGGATCGTCCGTTCCCGCCCGCTCGGCGTCGATCCGCCTGCGCAGCACCGCGACGAAGTCGATCCGCTGCCTCGGCTGCAGCACGCCCTGGGCGGCGTCGGCCGCCTTGCTGACGTAGTCCAGGACGAGCTGGTCGGCACGCTCGATCACGCTGGCCATCCTCTCTCGACATCGTCTCGCTCGTGAGCTTCTTCCCCCATTCACCACCCATCACGTGATCGATTCACCCCCTTCGTGTGATCACGGAATTCGCTCAGGCCGCATGATGTCGGTCAAGCCTCTTACCATTGACGGAATGAGCACGGAGTTCACCGAGTGGCTGCGCAGTCAGAGCGACGACCGGTTGCGAGCACTCGTCTCCGTACGCCCCGAGCTCATCACCCCCGTGCCCGCGCATCTGGAGGGGCTGGCCGGGCGAGCCGGCAGCCCGTCGGCAGTGGGCAGGGCACTCGACCGGCTCGACCGGTTCACCCTCGCGGTCATGGAGACGCTGGTCGTGCTCCCCGCCCCTGTCCCCTACAGGTCACTACGCGCCCAGCTGGCCCGCGCCCTGCCGGGGGCGGCAGGCCCGGCGTTCCAGAGCGCCCTCAAGGAGGCGGTCGAGCGGCTGCGCACCATGGCGCTGGTCTACGGGCCCGACCGGGCCCTGACTCCGGCCCCCGGTGTGCGGGGGGTGCTGGACGCTCCCGCCGGGCTCGGCCCGCCCGCCGAGGAGGCGTTCCGGCACCATTCCGCCGAGCGGCTGGCCGAGCTGATCCAGGACGCCGGAGGCGAGGGCGGCGACACCAGGGAGGCCCTCGCCGCGCTGCTCGGCGATCCGGAGATCGTCGGACGGCTGGTCGAGGAGGTCTCGCCGCAGGCCCGGTCGGCGCTCAACGAGCTGGCCTGGGGTCCGGCCAGCGGCCGGGTGCCCAACGCCCGCCGCGAGGTTCGGGCCGCCACCGCACAGTCGCCGATCGAGCAGCTCCTCTCCCGCGCGCTGCTGGCCGCCACCGGCGAGGAGACCGTGGTGCTGCCCCGCGAGGTCGCGCTGTTCCTGCGCGACGGCCGGATCCACCGGGACCTGTCCCCCCTCCCTCCCGCGTCCGAGGGCACCGAGCGCGACCAGAGGCTCGCCGACCGTACGGCGGCCGGACAGGCGTTCACCTTCACCCGCGCGGCGGAGGAGCTGTGCGAACGCTGGAGCGTCGACCCGCCCGGCGTGCTCCGCAGCGGCGGCCTGGCCGTGCGCGATCTCAGACGGGTCGCGACCCTGCTCGACCTGCCCGAGTGGGTGGCGGGGATGATCATCGAGGTGTGCTACGCGGCGGGGCTGGTCGCGGCGAGCGGCGCGGTCGACGGGGAGTGGATGCCCACCCCCGGCTACGACGGCTGGCGGGTGAAGGCCACCGAGGACCGCTGGGCCCTGCTGGCAGGCGCCTGGCTCACCATGGACCGGGTGCCGGGGGTCATCGGCGAGCGCGACGAGCGTGACCGGCTGCTCAACGCCCTCCATCCCGACCTGCGCCGCGCCGCCGCCGCCGAGGTGCGCGCCACCACCCTGGCCATGCTCGCCGCGACGCCGGGGGTGGCCCCCACTCTCGACGCGGTGCGGATGCGTCTGGCCTGGGAGCAGCCCCGCCGTCGCGGCGGCCAGCGCGACCAGCTGGTGGAGTTCACGCTGCGCGAGGCCGAGCAGATCGGTGTCACCGGCCTCGGACTGCTCTCCGGCCACGGCCGCGCCCTGCTTCCCGAGGCCCTCGACGGCCCCGGCGTCTCCGGTGACCCCGGTCTCCCCGGCGGTGGCCGTGCCGCCTCCGCCGCCCGCCTGCTGCTCCCGTTGCTGCCCGAGCCGCTCGACCACGTGCTCCTCCAGGCCGACCTGACCGCCGTCGCCCCCGGGCCGCTCACCGGCGACCTGAGACGGTGGCTGGCACTGGCGGCCGATGTGGAGTCGACCGGCGGTGCGACGGTCTACCGCTTCGACGAACGGTCGATCCGGCGGGCGCTGGACTCCGGGCAGGGCGCCGAGGAGATGCTGGCCATGCTGGAGCGCCACTCGACCACGCCGGTGCCGCAACCGCTCAGCTACCTGGTCACCGACGTGGCCCGGCGCCACGGCCGGATGCGCGTCGGCACGGCGAGCGCGTACGTGCGGTGCGACGACTCCTCGCTGCTGGACGAGGTGATGGCCGACAAGCGGGCGATCCCGTTACGGCTGCGGCGGCTCGCCCCCACGGTGATCGCTGCCCAGTCCTCCCGGCCGACGCTGGTCGACTCGCTGCGCGCGATGGGTTACGCCCCGGCCGCGGAGTCCCTCGACGGCGACGTGATCATCACCCAGCTCGACGTCCGCAGGACCGAGAGCACCCTGGCGGTCCGCGCCCCGGTCACGTTCGGCGGCCCCGAGGCCGACGTGGTGGCGGCCGCCGTCCGCGCCGTGCGCGCGGGTGACGCCGCCCACCAGGCCCGCAGGGCCCCGGTGGCCGCCCCCGGCGGCCAGGTGCCGCGCTCCCCCGCCACCGCCACGATCGTCGCCCTGCGCGAGGCCATCCGGCAGGGGTCGCAGGTCTGGATCGGCTACCTCGACTCCCAGGGCAACGCCACCAGCCGGATCCTCGAACCGGCCCGGATGGAGGGCGGCTATCTCACCGCCTACGACGAGACGCGGGCGGCGGTGCACCGCTTCGCCCTGCACCGCATCACCGGCATCGCCGACATCGCCTGAGATATCCTCGGCGGGTCCGGCCGGGATCGGGGACGGCCCCGGCGTGCCGGGGAAAGGCCACGGGGTAGTCTCGATCTCGGGATGGGGCCGCCGCGAGCTCGGTCACCGGTCCTGCGGGACCGCGTCACTCGCCGGGACGCGAGGGCCCCTTTTCAGTCTCATCCCGGCCTTGGGCTCTGTCCCGCGGATCTTGCCACCGCGAGGATCGGTCGGGTGCTGCCTCGCGAGGCGGAGGGAGGGAGCCGCGGTGGCCGACGACGCGGCGGGACGTCGCCTGAGCGACCGCGATGGGCAAAAGTTCCAGGAGGGTAGGGCCTAGCTGCCGGAATGCGACCGAGTCCATTCGCCAAAGGCGCACGGCTCACGACCCATATCGTGATATCTGTTGATGTTCCGAGCTCCACAGAAGCGAGAGATCCACAGTGAGCAGCGGTCACTCCGAAGGCCCCAGCACCAACCCGGACGACTGGAAGAGCCCCTACAACACGGGGCCCGGCCAGACCTCCGGCTACGGTCAACCCCAGCAGGGTCACCACGCCGAGCACTTCCAGCCGTCCGGCTACGGCCAGGCCCCCGGCTACGGACAGCCCGGCTACGGCGAACCCGGCTACGGTCAGGGTTACGGGCAGGCCGGCTACGGCGAACAGCCCTACGGGCAGGGTTACGGCGAGCCCGGCTACGGACAGCCCGGCTACGGAAAGGGCTACGGCGCACCCCCGTACCGCAACACCGAGGGTGTCAGGACCCACGCGATCGTCGCCATGGTCATCAGCATCGTGCTCACGCTGAGCTGCTACGTGACCCTCGGCGGCCTGGCCGGCGTCATCCTGTCGAGTGTCGCCCTGGGGAGGGTGGACACCGACCCCCCGGGCGCCAGGAACCTGCTCAAGTGGACCTGGATCAGCATCGGCATCAACATCGGGCTGATCATCCTGGGTGCGGCCGCCTTCATCATCGCCGGCATCAACGGCGCCTTCGACTGAACATCCCCGGGGACCGCCATCCGCGGCCTGCGGTCGCGCACGGGTGCCGTAGACCGGGCAGGCGAGGAATCGCCGGGTGGTGAGTTCCATCACGCCGGACGGGAGGCGGGACTGCCCGGGCGTTCCCGCCCGTTGCACACAGGAGACATGGAGCGGGGCGCACCCGCGAGTGCGACCATGAGCTGATCCGCCGTAGCCCGCAGCGACCATAGGGAGAAGTCTGTGACTGACGGACCACTGATCGTCCAATCGGACAAGACCCTGCTCCTTGAGGTCGATCACGAGAAGGCCGGGGAGTGCCGCAAGGCGATCGCCCCGTTCGCGGAGCTGGAGCGCGCGCCCGAGCACGTGCACACCTACCGCGTCACCCCTCTGGCGCTGTGGAACGCGCGGGCCGCCGGGCACGACGCCGAGCAGGTGATCGACGCGCTGATCGCCCACAGCCGCTACCCCGTGCCGCACGCGCTACTGGTCGACGTCGCCGAGACGATGTCGCGGTACGGCAGGCTTCGCCTGGAGAAGCACCCCGCCCACGGGCTCGTCCTGACCAGCACCGACAGGGCGGTGCTGGAGGAGGTGCTGCGCTCCAAGAAGATCCAGCCGCTGCTGGGCGAGCGGCTGGGCGACGACGGCGTGGCCGTGCACCCGAGCGAGCGCGGCAACATCAAGCAGCACCTGCTCAAGCTGGGCTGGCCCGCCGAGGACATGGCCGGGTACGTCGACGGCGAGCACCACCCGATCGCGCTCACCGAGGACGGCTGGGAGCTGCGCACCTACCAGCGGGAGGCCGCCGAGGCGTTCTGGCACGGCGGCTCCGGCGTCGTCGTGCTCCCCTGCGGCGCGGGCAAGACGATCGTGGGCGCGGCGGCGATGGCGCAGGCCAAGGCGACGACGCTGATCCTGGTGACCAACACGGTCTCGGCGCACCAGTGGAAGCAGGAGCTGCTCAAGCGGACCTCGCTGACCGAGGACGAGATCGGCGAGTACACCGGTACGAAGAAGGAGATCCGGCCCGTCACCATCGCCACGTACCAGGTGATGACGACCCGCAGGCAGGGCGTCTACCGGCACCTGGAGCTGTTCGACGCCCGCGACTGGGGCCTGGTCGTCTACGACGAGGTGCACCTGCTGCCCGCGCCGATCTTCCGGATGACCGCCGACCTGCAGGCCAGGCGGCGGGTGGGCCTGACCGCGACACTCGTACGCGAGGACGGCCGCGAGGGCGACGTGTTCTCCCTGATCGGCCCCAAGCGGTACGACGCGCCGTGGCGGGAGATGGAGAACCAGGGCTGGATCGCCCCGGCCGACTGCGTCGAGGTGCGGGTGACGCTGACCGACGCCGAGCGGCTGGCCTACGCGATGGCCGAGTCCGAGGAGCGCTACCGGTTCTGCGCGACCACACCGTCCAAGACCCGGGTGACCGAGGCGCTGGTCCGGCAGCACCCGGGCGAGCAGGTGCTGGTCATCGGGCAGTACATCGACCAGCTCGACGAGCTGGGCGAGCACCTGAACGCGCCGGTGATCAAGGGGGAGACGAAGGTCAAGGAGCGGGAGCGGCTCTTCCAGGCGTTCCGCGACAGGGAGATCCAGGTCCTGGTCGTCTCCAAGGTCGCCAACTTCTCGATCGACCTGCCGGAGGCGGCGGTGGCCATCCAGGTCTCGGGCACCTTCGGGTCGCGGCAGGAGGAGGCGCAGCGGCTCGGCCGGGTGCTCCGGCCGAAGGCGAACGGAGGCGGGGCCCGGTTCTACTCGGTGGTCAGCCGCGACACGGTCGATCAGGAATTCGCCGCCCACCGGCAGCGGTTCCTGGCCGAGCAGGGGTACGCATATCAGATCATCGACGCGGACGACGTGCTCGCCGGAGAATAGCCCCACATGGCGAACACGTCGTCAATTTGTGTCAGGTCCACGAAATCCCGCGGGCTTTCGACAAACAAACCACCCCCTCGCTAGGCCTCGCGGCCACTGGCGACATACCCCCATGATCTGCGGGAGTCACCATGTTCGCCTGGCTTTTTCGCCATTTCACAGGAGAATGACGGAGGGTGCCAGGATGATTACCGAACGATCAGTCCGCCGACAAAGAAAACGCTTTCCGCGATCATCCACATGATCACCGCAGCGGTCATCAGAGTGATAAAACGATTTTCGTCACCGCGAATCCGGGGCACCAGCCAGGCACCCGCCGTGCAACCGGCCGCGATCACCGCGAACAGGGCCGATGCCCCGGCCACCCCGTCCAGCCGAGCCACGCAGCCCGGGTCGGAGCAGAACGCCTCCGGCCCCCAGCCCGCGAACACCGAAAGCCCCCAGAGCGCGGCCAGGAGAAGATTGGCGACCGTCGGTATGACAGGGGAGATCCGCACGCCCATCGGGATACCCGCGCCCAGCGCGCCCCAGTCCGACGTTAATCCTTTTGAGACACACCGGCGCCACCGCTAAGCTGGCCCATTCGCTACCCGATGACCACCACCTCCGTTTATCGAATGGGAGGCGCTTCAGCGTGCCCGCACATCAATTGGCCCCTGACATAACCGACGATCCCGCCCGGACCCTCGCCGCCGAGCGCGAGCACCTGGCCACCTCCAGAACGGCGCTGCGCGCGATGCGCGAGCACGCCCAGTCCCTCTCCTCCGACGCCGCCGGAGACTGGGTCTCCCAGCAGATCCTGCAGGCGCTGCTGGACCAGCGGGTGGCGGCGCTCGCCGACCACTCGGGCACGCCCCTGTTCTTCGGCCGCCTCGACCGCCAGGCGGACGACGACCTTCCCGGCACGGTCTACGTCGGGCGCAGGCACGTCCACGACGAGCGCAGCCGCCCCCTGGTGATCGACTGGCGCGCCCCGGTCTCGCGGGCCTTCTACCAGGCCAGCCCGTCCGACCCGATGCGCGTCGTGTTGCGCCGCCGGTTCGGCTACCAGGGCGGCGACCTGACCGCCTACGAGGACGAGCGCCTCGACCAGGGCGGCGCCGCCCTCGCCCAGAGCAGGATCCTCACCGAGGAGATCGAGCGTCCCCGCTCGGGGCCGATGCGCGACATCGTCGCGACGATCCAGCCCGACCAGGACGAGATCGTCCGCTCCGAACTCGGCCGGACGGTGTGCGTCCAGGGTGCCCCCGGCACCGGGAAGACCGCCGTCGGCCTGCACCGGGCCGCCTACCTGCTCTTCACCCACCGTGAGCGGCTCGCCAGGTCGGGCGTGATGATCGTCGGCCCGAACCGGGCGTTTCTCTCCTACATCTCCTCGGTCCTGCCCGCGCTGGGCGAGGTCAAGGTCGACCAGACCACGATCGCCGGGATCCTCGGCGACCACTCCACGCCCGAGGACCCCACGGTCGGCGCGCTCAAGGGCGACGCGAGGATCGTCGGTGTGCTGCGACGCGCCCTGTGGGCGCACGTGGTCAAGCCCACCGAGGGCGTGCTGTTCACCAAGGGGATCAACCGCTATCGGGTGGCGGACCACGAGGTCCGCGAGATCGTCGCCTCGCTCCGCGGCACCACCCGCTACGGCCCGGGGCGCGCGACACTCGCCCAGCGGCTCGCCCACCTGGTGCTCGTCCGGATGGAGCAGCGCGGTGAGTCTCCCGACGACCGGGTACAGGACGCGGTCGCCAGGTCCAAGCCGGTCAGGCAGCTCGTGGACGCGGTCTGGCCCAAGCTGACCCCGCAGCAGGTGCTCCATCGGCTGTTCAGCGACCCCGCCTTCCTCGCCGCCGCCGCCAAGGACGATCTCACCGCCGCCGAGCAGTCGCTGCTGCTCTGGCCCAAGCCTCCCAAGTCCTTCCGCTCGGCGAAGTGGTCGGCGGCCGACGGCGCGCTGATGGACGAGTTGGGCGACATGATCGAGCGGACCGTCCCGCTGGGCCACCTGGTCGTGGACGAGGCCCAGGACCTGTCGGCGATGCAGTTGCGCGCCCTCGGCCGGCGCTGCCGCACCGGCTCCGCCACCGTCCTGGGCGACCTCGCCCAGGGCACCACGCCCTGGTCCGCCCGGTCCTGGACCGAGGTCCTGGGGCATCTGGGCTTCGAGGACGGCGCCGTCACCGAGCTGACCCTCGGCTTCCGCGTGCCCCGCGAGGTCCTCGACTACGCGGCCAGGCTGCTGCCCTCCGTCGCCCCGGACCTGGCCGCCCCCCGGTCACTGCGCCCCGGCGCGGGCTCCCTGTCGGTGCGGCCGGCCCCCGACCTGGCCGCGGCGCTGGCCCGTGCCGCGCGGGAGGCACTCGCCCGCGAGGGCTCGATCGGCGTCATCGTCCCCGACGCCCTGGTGGGCGCCGCGTCCGAGGCCCTGTCCGACCTGGATCACCGGGTGCTGAGCCCCGACACCGTCGAGGACCATCGCCTCCTGGTCATCCCGGCGACCCTGGCCAAGGGCCTGGAGTACGACCACGTGATCGTGGCCGAACCCGCGGACATCGTCGACGCCGAACCTCGCGGCCTGGCCCGCCTGTATGTGGTCCTGACCCGGGCCGTCACCTCACTGACCGTCCTGCACGCCCGGGAGCTTCCCGCCCAGCTCGCCGGGTGACCGCCTGATCGGGCTACGGCCCGCTCCCCGGCTCGCGCGCTCTGACCGGGGCGGTACTCCGGCGAATGTGGTGCGCCGCTCTGATCCCGAAAGGATTTATACCGACCGGGATGACCCTGATGACCCCGTTGGTCTTGGGGTTGATCACAGTCACGCTGTCCGTGTCCAGGTTGGCCACATAGATCTGGGCACCGTCAGGGGAGATCGTGATTCCGAAGGGAGAGCCCTCGACCGGGATGGTGGCGGTGACCTTGTTGGTCTTGGCGTCGATCACCGTCACGACGTTCGGAATCAGGTTGGTCACGTAGACGTAGGCGCCGTCATCGGAGACCGCGATCCTGAAAGGATGGTTACCCGCGGGAATCTCGGCGATGACCTTGTTGGTCCTCACGTTGATCACCGACACGGTGTCGGAGTCCTGGTTGGCCACATAGACACGGGGACGAGTGGGAGAGAACCTGATCCCGAACGGACTGTGGCCGACCGGGATGGTGGCGATGACCCTGTTGGTCACCATGTCGATCACCGACACGGTGTCGGAGTCCTGATTGGCCACATAGACACGGCGATAGGGAGCGGCGGCGAGTCTGAAGGGGCTGTGGCCGACCGGGATGATGGCGATGACCCTGTTGCTCCTCGTGTCGATCACCGACACGACGTTCGCCTGCACATCGGTCACGTAGACGCGGGTGCCGCCGTAGGAGACGTCGACCCCGACGGGGTGGCCGTCGATGGGGATGGTGGCAGTGACCTTGTTGCTCCTTGTGTCGATCACCGACACGTTGTCCGACTGCGCGTTGGTCACGTAGACATGTGCGTTGTCGGGAGCGACCGCCACCCCGATGGGGTTCTCACCGACGGTGATGGTGGCGGTGACCGTGTTGGTCGTCGTGTCGATCACCGACACGGTGTTCGACTGTGAGTTGGCCACGTAAACGACATTCTCCGGCGGCGTGGTCGCCACAGCCGTGGCTGTCGGCGCCGCCAGTCCGGCCACGATGACCAGCACCGCCATGGCTGGAAGGACACGTGACCGCCACCCACCCCCCGGTAACCGACCAGGTGGTTTCCAGTGGTTATGATCCATCGTTCCCCTCACCTACCGCTGTACCACCAAGAACCCCGTCACTACAGCAAGGACTTTGTTCTATGGCCGCACGGCAGCGCGTCCCGGAAACGACACACCGGCTTGAACTCTTGTTCCGTCCGCCTTGTCCATTTATTGCTTGATAGCGCCGAAGTCAGCCGACCAGCTTGGATGTGACCGCGCCTCCTCGGCCCTGCTCGGCCGGTCCAGAGCGACCCCGGCTTTTCGAGATCCCTCTTCTCGCCCGCGACTCCGTACAGGCCGGCGCCGGATCGAACTTCGCGGCTCGCGGCCTCTCCGGCGGCGCCCATCGGGGCGGCCCATTCGAGGACGCACGACGACAGGTGACAGACGATGCCTCGGGGAACACGTAAAAGAGGCGCCCCCGACATCTCGGGGTCGCCTCTTTTACCTGAAAGCGGTTGGACTTAGAAGTCCATGTCGCCGCCGCCGGGCATGGCGGGAGCGGCCGCGGCCTTCTCGGGCTTCTCGGCGATGACGGCCTCGGTGGTGAGGAACAGCGCCGCGATGGACGCCGCGTTCTGCAGAGCGGAACGCGTCACCTTGGCCGGGTCGATGATGCCCGTCTCGAACAGGTTGACGTACTCGCCGGTGGCGGCGTTGAGACCCTCACCCGCGGGAAGGTTGCGCACCTTCTCCACCACGACGCCACCCTCAAGGCCGGCGTTGACGGCGATCTGCTTCAGCGGCTCCTCAAGGGCCTTCTTGACGATCGCGGCACCGGTGGCCTCGTCGCCGGAGAGCTCCAGCTT
>NZ_JBSFWD010000027.1:0-130703 GCF_053592655.1 Streptosporangium sp. NPDC002607 | reverse complement strand
GCCTCGCCCCTGTGACAGGGGCGAGGCTCTTCGATGTGGCGGGGCCGGATCAGCGGATGGCCGGAATGACCTCCTTGCCGAACCGCTCGATGTTGCGCCGGACCAGCTCCATCGGCATCCCGGGGAAGTTCAGCCGGACGATCAGGTGCGTCACGCCCAGCGTGTCGCGGTGGTGCAGGCAGTCCTCGATCACGTCGTCGACGCCACCGATGATGAACCGGTTCCTGGCCAGGTCGGTGAAGTCACTGCTGTTCGCGCCGCTGTTGCCGGGAACGTTGTTGCCCATGCCCCAGCTGTAGTACGCCTTGTACTTCGCGCCGATGAACGGCTCGGCCTCCCTGAGCGCGGACTCCTTGTCGTCGCCGACGAAGAGTTCCACGCACTTGGCGAACTCCACCTTCTCCGGCAGGCCCGCCTCCTTCCTGGTCTGGTGGAAGAGGTCGACCTGCTGCTTCATCTCCCCCCACTCCGTCATCGACGTCGCGATCCACGCGTCACCCTGCAGGGCGGCGCGCTTGATCGCGGGGTCGGCGGTGGCACCGAACCAGATCTGCGGGCGGGGTTTCTGGATCGGGCGCGGGCTGATCGTCACGTTGTCGAGGGTGAAGTGCCTGCCCTCGAACGACACGTTCTCCTCGGTCCACAGCCGCTTGAGGATCTCCACGCCCTCCACCAGGCGGCCCACCCGGTGCTTCTTGTTGATCTGGAAGGCGTTGAACTCCTCGTCGCGGTAGCCCAGGCCGACGCCCAGGATGAGCCTGCCGCCGGTGATCACGTCCATCGTCGCGTACTGCTCGGCGATGTCGACGGGGTTCAGCAGGGGCAGCAGCAACAGGTTCGTGCCCAGCCTCATGTCGCCCGCCTCCGCCGCCAGACGCGCGAGCATCGGCGTCGTCTGGAGGTACTGGTCGGGGGCGCTCAGGAAGTGCTGGCCCAGCCAGACGGCGTCGTAACCGGTGTCCCTGATCAACCGCGTCTGCTCGACCAGACCCTGGAAGGCCGAGTAGATGTCCTGCTGGGGCGCGTACTGCGACCCGAGGAAGACGCCTACGTCCATGGTGTTTTTCCTATCTCCGAGTGGGCGACCACGGCCTTACAGGACACCGCGCGCGATGTCGTCGCTGAGCGAGCCGTAGAGCTCGGGACGGCGGTCGCGGAAGAACGTGTAGCGGACCCCGTGCTGGTCGATCTCGTCCAGGTCGAGCTCGGCCTTGAGAATGTGCGGCCCCTCACCGGCCGGCGCGGCGGTCAGCTCCTCACCCAGCGGGCTGATGATCCGGCTGGCGCCGAAGAAGTGACGCGGGCCCTCGGTGTTCTCCACGCCGCCCTTGTTGGAGGCGACGACGAACAGGCCGTTCTGGATGGCCGCGGTGCGCAGCTCTCCGCCCCAGGAGTCGGCGCGGTTCGGGCCCCACGCCGCCACCGGGACGAACATGATCTTCGAGCCCTGCAGCGCGAGCACCCGCCACGCCTCGGGGAAGGAGCGCTCGTAGCAGATCAGGATGGAGATCTTGCCGAACTCGGTCCTGAAGGTCGCCAGGCCCGGACCCTCCTTGAAGTAGTAGCGCTCGTTGAGGCCGGGGCTGTAGCTCCACTGGTCGGGGATGTGGTTCTTGCGGTAGACCTTCACCTGGCGGCCGTCGGGCAGGTCGCCGGGGATCAGTTCGCCGTCGCGGCCGATGACCGCCACGCTGTTGTAGAACTCACCCTTGACCTCGCCCTTCTCGTAGAAGGGGAAGAGCACATAGCTGCCGAGCCGCTTGGCCAGCTCCTGGAAACGTCTGACCGACGGACCGTCGATCGGCTCGGCGAGCTTGAAGTGCTCGGGGGTGTTGTAGCCGCAGAAGTACTGCGTGTTGGACAGTTCGCTGAACACCACGAAGTCCGGCGAGTAGTCCTTTGTGGCCTCGGCGACCAGGGCGAGGTTCTCCTCGACGTTCTTCTCGGTGTCAACGGTCGCCGGCCCGTTCTGGACCAGCAGCACTTTTGCCTTCATTGGGGTTCAGCCCTTCTTGCTAATTGCCGATAATCTGCAGGTCAGACCCGGTAATACGGGTTGAGTTCAGTGGTTGTCGCTGCTTTTCGGTCTCTACCGCGCCAGGAACCGGCCACCCGGCTCGCCGACGACCTCCCCGTCGACGGCCACGGTTCTGCCGCGCAGCAGCGTGCGCACCGGCCACCCGCGCAGCGTCCGGCCGTCGAGGATGCTGTACGACGACGAGCCGCCCAGGGTCTGGTGGTCGACGACGCGCTCCGCGTCGAGGTCGCACAGCACGAGGTCGGCGTCGGCCCCCGGCCGCAGGCTTCCCTTGGCCGGCATGCCGAAGATCGAGGCGGCGTTGCCGGACAGGACCTGCGCGATGCGCTGCAGGCTCATCCCCCGCCTGTGGTGCCCCTCGGAGAGGAGCACCGGCAGCGTCGTCGCCATGCCGGGAAATCCCGCCGCGGCGGACCAGATGTCACCCTGCTTGCGCTCAAGCGGCACGGCGCAGTGGTCCGTGCCGACGGTGTCGACGTCACCGTCGATCAGTCCGCGCCACATCGCCTCGACGTCCTCCGCCGTGCGCACCGGCGGGTTGATCTTGGCGAGCGATCCCACCTCGCTGTCGTAGGTGTGCGTGAGGTAGTGCGGGCAGGTCTCCACCCAGACCTTGCCGCCGGTCCCCCTGACCCGCTTGGCCGCCTGGAGGCTCTCGCTCGATCCGATGTGCACCAGGTAGACGGTGGCGTCCACCCGTTCGGCGAAGAAGGCCACCCGCTGGATGTTCTCCGCCTCGGCGAACGCCGGCCGGGCATCGGACCAGGCCCGCAGTCCGGTGGCCCCCGACTCGCGTACCTGCCGCATGGTCCGGTTGACGATGTCGGTGTTCTCCGCGTGCACGCAGGCCACGCCGCCGGACTCGCCGAGGAGGCGCAGGCCCTCCAGCAGCAGCCCGTCGTCGCACTCGTTCACCATCCCGACGGTGGCTCCGTCCGCGCCCCGGTAGGCCATGTAGAACTTGTGCGACCTGACGCCGGCGTCCGCGTACCGCGGTATCTGCCGCACCTGGGACTCGGCGAGCATGCCGAAGTGCAGCGCCACGTCGACGGTGGACTTCTCGTTGACCGAGGCGATCAACTCGGGAAGCTCGTCGTACGGCGCCGGCTCCGCGCCCTTGTACTGACGGTAGAAGCTCATCACCGTGGTGACGCCGCCGAGGGCCGCCGATCGGGTCTCGGTCACCAGGTCGGCGTCGAAGGACTGCGCGTAGCCGAGATGCGTATGCGGGTCGATGACCCCCGGCATGACGACCAGCCCGGTGGCGTCGATCTCCTCGTCCGCGGAGAGCCGCTCACCGGGAGCCAGGACGGCGGCGATCCGGCCGTCCTTGATGCCCAGGCCGCCCGCCAGCGTTCCCCAGTCCGGGTCGACAAGCAGTCCACCCGTGACAGCAACATCAAAGTGCACGAAACCTCTCTTCATGGTTGGACATGCGGTGACAGCGATCCCCGCCCCTCGGCCACGCCTGTCAACTGGTTCACTGAGCGAACTGCCAGTTCATTTTTGACGAGGCTACAGCCTCTGTCAATGCCCGGACTCGACGCCCACGGCCGGGAAACCCGCCGGCTATGACATGGGTCACTTGATCGACGCGACCGCCGGTCCGCGGACCGGCCCCCGCCCCACCCGGAAGACCCTCACCCCGGCGCCGAATCGGCCGGAAACCCGGCCGTGCACCGGTCGAGCCGTGGGGGGTTCACGCACCTCAAGGCTCTTCGGCGACCTCTCCCCCATTGTTGCCTGTCCGTTTCGCCCATATGAACTTGCCCGTTTTCTCTTGACACCTCAAGGCCACCTCGGGTCCACTACTCAAATCGACGGTCCATCCAGCGGACCGATATCCCAGGGGATGGAGAGCGAGTGTCCTACGAAGACGTGCGTCTGGAGCGTGACGGTCAGGTCGCGATACTGACGCTGGCCAGGCCGAAGGCCCTGAACGCCCTGCGCGCCCAGACCGTCAACGAGCTGAGTGCGGCGATCGACGAGATCGAGGCGGACCGCACCATCAAGGCCGTCGTCCTCGGCGCGGAAGGCAACCGGGCCTTCTCCTCAGGTATCGACCTTGTCAACGATCCGTCCCCGGCGAACACCGTGGAGACGGACTACATCGCCCAGCGTAACGCGAAGATGCTGGAGAAGCTCTGGTACATGGACCGGGTGGTGATCACAGCGGTCAAGGGGGTCGCACTCGCCGCCGGCTGCAACCTGGCACTCATCGGTGATCTGACCGTGTGCGGGGAGAACGCGTCGTTCGGCGAGCCCGAGATCCGCCACGGCACCCTGTCCCCGCTGCTGCTGCTCCCGTGGCTCACGCACTTCAAGCTGATGAACCACATGTACCTCACCGGCGACAGCGTGGACGCCCGGGAGGCCCACCGCCTCGGCCTGGTCAACACCGTCGTGCCCGACGACGAGGTCGACGCGGCCGCGCTCCGGCTCGCCCAGCGCATCGTCAACGCCCCGCTGCTGACGCTGCAGACCGTCAAGCGCTCGGTCCGGATGATGCAGGACATGCAGGGCTTCCGGGGACTGCAGATGGGGCACCGCTTCGCCGACACCCTGGTCCTGGACTCCACCGGCGTTCCCGAGCGGGACAACCTGCGCGCGATCCGGGCCGAGCACGGTCTCAAGGCGTTCCTCGAGGCGCGCGACGCGCCCTACCGCGACCAGGCCTGACACCAACATACCTGCTTGGCAGGACACCGCCGGCGGCAGACGCCGGCATCGGTTTCGGGGGCCGAACACTACGTCCGAGGACAGCGAAAGAGAGAGGGACGTAACTTTATGAAGCACCCCGGGAAAACATGGCCGCGTCGCGGTGTCGCGGCGCTGGCCATGCTCACTTCCCTCACCCTGGCGGGTTGCGGCCTGAGCTCGGGAGGCGCCGAGGAGGGCGCCCCCGTGGCGGCCGAGGACGCGACGCTGCGAGTCGGCATGGCCTCCGACGCCCAGAGCCTGGACCCGCCGAACTTCTCCCTTACCGCCGACTTCATCCGCATCGACCTGATGTACGAGCGCCTGGTCAGGCTCGACCCGGACGGCAAGCCCGTGCCGGGGCTGGCCACCTCCTGGGAGCAGAACTCCGACACCGAGTGGACCTTCACCCTCCGCGAGGGGATCAAGTTCATCGACGGCACGGACCTCAACGCCGAGGCCGTCAAGACCAACCTCGAACGTGCGACGAAGGCCCCGCAGGGCAAGGGCTACCTCGGTGTGATCAAGTCGGTGGAGGTCATCGGTGACCACCAGGTCAAACTGAACCTCACCAAGCCCTTCTCCGGTCTGCTCAACAACCTCTCCGTCCCCGTCGCGGGCATCGTCAGCCCGAAGGCGATCAAGGAGAACGAGAAGAACCTGTCGGCCAACCCGGTCGGCACCGGTCCCTTCACCCTCAAGAGCTGGAACCCCGACGAGCGCATGGTCCTGGAGCGCAACGAGGGCTACTGGGGCGAGAAGCCGAAGGTCAAGACCGTGGAGATCGTCCCGATCCCCGAGGCGAGCACCCGTCTGGCCGCGCTCCAGTCCGGCGATGTCGACGTCATCGAGAACCCGCCCCCCTCCGAGCTGTCCCTCATCAAGGAGTCCAAGGAGATCAACGAGCTCATCGAGCCCAAGGCGCAGCCGGTCTTCCTCGGTTTCGAGCTCAAGAAGGTTCCCGACGTCAAGGTCCGCCGGGCGATCGCGATGGCGATCGACAAGGAGGCCATCGTCAAGAACGTCCTCGAAGGGGTGGGCAGCCCGGCGACCACGGGGCTGATCCCGCCGACGCTCGTCACGGCGGCCGCCGACCCGATCAACATCGACTTCGACCTCGAAGGCGCCAAGAAGCTCATGGCCGAGGCCGGAGCCGGCGACGTGACGCTCGACCTGGTCCTGCCCGGCAGCTACTACCTCAAGGACAAGGAGGTGGCCGAGGTCATCAAGTCCCAGCTCAAGGAGATCGGGGTCACCGCCAACCTGAAGATCCAGGAGTCCGGGACGTGGTTCACCTCGCTGCTTGAGCACAAGACCCAGATGTACTGGCTGGGCTGGGGCATGGCCGCCGGCGACGCCGCCGACATGCTGACGCGCGTCTTCCGCTCCGAGGCCGTGAACAACATGTCCGGCTACTCGGGCACCGACAAGGAGATCGACCGGCTCGCCCTCCTGCCCATCAGGACCAAGGAGCGCGAGGACCTGATGAACGAGATCCAGCGCAAGTTCGTGGAGGAGGACGTCGTGGTGGTTCCCGTCTACTACTCGACCAACTTCTACGCGACGCGTACCGGGGTCGAGGGATTCCACACCACGAAGTCCAGCCTTTGGGATCTGTCGGGCGTCACCGTCAAGAAGTAACCCCGCTCGAAGGTCACCGGGGGAGCTTCTCCGCGGCCTAAATGAGGAGATGCGAGGAAATGTTGTCTTATGTAGGCAGACGGCTGTTGCAGTTGGTGCCGCTGCTACTTGTCATCTCATTCGTCATCTTCGTGGCTCTGGAGATGGCCCCCGGTGACCCGGTCACCCTGCTGCTCGGCCAGAACGCCTCCCCGCAGGCGGTCGCCGAACTCCGTGCCCAGCTGGGGCTCGATCGACCGCTGCTCCTGCAGTACCTGTCCTTCGTCACGGACGCGGTACAGGGAGACCTCGGCGTCTCCTACCGGAGCGGGCGCGAGGTCGCCTTCGAACTCGCGCGCACCACCGGAGTGAGCGCCACGCTCGCGCTGACGGCCATGATCCTGGCCGTGCTCATCGGTGTGACGGTGGGCATCGTCGCCGCCGTCAAGCAGTACACGCTCATCGACACCATCACCCGCGTCGGGGTGCTGGCCATGGTGTCGCTCCCGGTGTTCTGGCTGGCCATCCTGCTGATCATCGGTTTCGCGGTGAAGTGGCCGGTCCTCCCCGCCTTCGGCTGGGGGACCTACGGCCACCTGGTGCTGCCGGCCATCGCGCTCAGCACCTACCCACTCGCCGTCATCGCGCGGCTGACCCGGTCCAGCATGCTCGAGGTCATGAGCAGCGACTACGTCCGCACCGCGCGGGCCGCCGGGCTGCCCGAACGCACCGTGGTCATGAAGTACGCCCTGAAGAACGCCCTGGTGCCGGTGATGACGGTGATCGGTCTTCAGTTCGGCGGGCTCATCGGCGGCGCCGTACTGACCGAGACGGTCTTCGGCATCCCCGGAATCGGCCGCCTAATCGTCACGGCCATCGAAGGACGTGACTATCCGGTGGTGCGCGGTGCGGTCCTCCTCGGAACCGTCGTCTTCGTCCTGATCAACCTGCTGGTCGACATGCTCTACAAATGGGCCGACCCCCGGCAGCGAGGAGTCTGAGTATGAGTGCGGCAGTAGCCACGGCGCAGAGCGCCCAGGGGGCTGTCCAGGAGCGCAGCGCCTGGAAGGAGACATGGGCGATGTTCGCCCGCAACCGCGCGGCGCTCATCGGTCTGGTCATTCTCGCTGTGATCGTCCTCGTCGCCGTACTCGCCCCCTGGATCGCTCCACACGATCCCACCGTGCAGAACCTCAGCCTGCGCAGGGAGGGGCCCAACGCCGGAGCGTGGCTGGGCCGGGACGAGTTCGGGCGCGACATCCTGAGCCGCATCATGCTCGGCGCGCGCGCGACCCTGCTCGCCGCCATCGGAGTGATCGTTCTCAGCGGGGTCGTCGGCACCGCCATCGGCATCGTCGCCGGCTACCGGGGCGGCATCGCCGACAGCCTGCTGATGCGGAGCGTGGACCTGGTTCTCTCCTTTCCCTACTTCCTGCTCGCGATCCTGATCGTGGCGGTGGCCGGTCCGAGCCTGCGCAACGCGGCGATCGCCGTCGGGATCACCTATATCCCGCAGTACGCCCGCGTGGTGCGCGGCGCCACGATGGAGGTGGCGGGCAAGGAGTACGTGGAGGCCGCCCACGCCTCCGGGGTCCGCGGTTTCCGTATCGCGTTCAAGCACGTGCTGCCCAACATCAGCGCGCCCATCATCGTCATCACCACGGTGGGTCTGGCGCTCGCCATCGTGAGCGTGTCCTCGCTCAGCTTCCTGGGTCTGGGGGCACAGCCGCCCAGCCCGGAGTGGGGCGCCATGCTCGCCGACGGCCGGCAGTACGTTTCCTCGGCCCCGCACATCAGCATCTTTCCCGGTCTGGCCATCCTGCTGACGGTATTGGCGCTCAACCTGGTCGGTGACGGTTTCCGTGACACTTTCGACCCGACTCTGCGCTGACGCCCGTGCTGGAACGCGTGCGCGTTCCGGTTCACGGCAAGATCACCAAAGGGGCCACCCGCACTCGCCTATGTTAAAGTTCAGGCGCCCGTCTCCAGCCCGGGGCATCTTCATTTCGGCCGCGCCCGTGCCGGTGCGACGATGGAGAGGTCCACGTAGGCCGGGTGCGCTCTTGGCAGCATCCGCATCCTCGACGATAATCTCGTCACGCTGGCACGAAGAGGGCTCTACGGCGAGATTCATACATTCAGAACAAATCGGACAATTAACCCCGTTTCTGACGAGCAGCAAGATGTTGAGCATTGCCCGGGATTTCCCGCTAGGGTTCGGCCGAACAAGCAAATCTCTCCGGAGGAAGAATGGCGGCGAGTGAGTCAGGCCTGGTACGCCGCACCATCTCGGTGCTCCGTGCCGTCGCCGCACACCCCGAAGGAGTCGGGCTCAGCGAGGTGGCCAGGGAGTCCGGCATTCCGAAGGCCACCTGCTACCGCGTCCTCAACGTGCTGGAGCGCGAGAGCTGGTTGACACTCGACCCCGGCAACCGCCGATACCGGGTGTCCCTGGGGCTCCTGTCGCTCGTCGGCGGGCTGCTGGACAACGACGGCGCCTACCGCAACATGCGGCAGGTCCTGACCGAGCTGGCCGCGCATACCCAGGAAACCTGCGGCTTCGACGTGCTCCTCCCGCCCAACGTGATGGTGGTGGCCCAGATGCCGGGCCCGCGACTCATCGGCCAGACCCCCAAGCCCGTCCCGCGGACCCAGCCCGTGTGGGCGACCTCCACGGGCAAGGTGCTGCTCGCGGCGCTGGACCGCCAGACGGTCGTCGACGACTACGCGCAGGAGTTCGAGGCACACGCGCCGGACCACCTCGGCGACTTCGACGAGTTCCTCACCAGCCTCGATGTCATCCGGGAGCACGGTTACGCCTACACCGTCGACGAACTGGAGCAGGGCGCCGCGTCGATAGCGGCGCCGGTCCGGGTCCGCGACAAGTACCCGTACGCCGTGTGGATCGGCGGCCCCACCTTCCGCCTCACCAAGGAGTGGGTCGACACGACGGCGCCGTACCTGCTCCAGACGTCGAAGCGCCTCAGCGACCTGCTCAGCGTCACCGACCTGCAGCTGACGGGCGGACTGCCGATCTAATGAGTCGATCGGCCGTCGCCGGACCAACGGGGCCGGCGACGGTCGATCGCATCGTGATGACACCCCGTGACACCGTGACGGCATCGACCGGCACCGCGGGCACGGGGTAGGCGCCGTCGCGCCCGGACCGCCCGCCCTGTCGGCCACACCTCGACGGAACGTGCCGGTGATCCGCGGGAACACGCGCCCGGCTCGCCGGATCGACGGTTCCCGGCCGTGACCGGGCCGCCCCCGCCAGGACTCCGCGCGCGACGATCCGCTTTCCACCGCCCGAGTCTCCCGCCGACTCCGGCGCGCCCCGCCCGCCAGGGGGTCGCGGCCGGCGGATCCCGCTTCCGGGCACCATCCGGGCACCTTCGCCACCCCGGCCGGCGGGTCACTGCGTTCCCGCTCACATTCTCCCGAGGCCCTTGACATGGCATTATCCAGCAGAGGACGATTTTGAAACAATGGTTTGCTGAGTGAACCGAACATTCGTAGCTGGCGAGGTGGGCGAGACGATGGTCAAGGCGCGGGGAGCGGTAATTCACGGTGTCGGGGAGAAGTGGAGCGTGGAGGACCTCCAGGTGGGCGACCCCGGCCCCGGCGAGGTACTCGTCAAGGTCATGGCCACCGGGATCTGCCACTCCGACGACCACGTCGTGCGCGGGGACATCCGCGCCGAGTTGCCGCAGGTCGGCGGGCACGAGGGAGCCGGCATCGTGGAGAAGGTCGGCGTCGGTGTCAGCCGGGTGAAGGTCGGCGACCGGGTGGCGACGCTGTTCGTGCCCGCCTGCGGTTCGTGCCGCTACTGCGCCGCGGGCAGGTCCTACCTCTGTGAGAGCGCGGCCGGCGTGCGGCCGGGGTACGCGATGGACGGCACCCTGCGCTTCCGGCTCGCGGACGGCAGGGGTGCCACCGCCACCAGCAGCCTCGGGACCTTCGCGAACCACCTGGTCTGCCACGAGAGCCAGACGGTCGCCGTACCCGACTCGACGGACTTCACCGCCGCCTGCCTGGTCTCCTGCGGTGTGATCACGGGCTGGGGCGCGGCGGTCAACGCCGGAGACGTCCGCCCGGGTGACGCGGTCCTCGTCCTCGGCGCCGGCGGGGTCGGCATGAACGTGGTCCAGGGTGCCAGGCACGCCGGCGCCGACCACGTCATCGTCGTCGATCCCTCGGAGTTCGCGCGGAGCCAGGCTCCCGCCTTCGGCGCGACCGACACCTTCACCTCCCTCGACAACGCCCGTCCGCGGATCGAGGAGGTCACCGGCGGGCGGGGCGTCGACGTCTCCGTCATCACCGTGGGACGGGTCAACGGCGACATCATCGGCCAGGCCTTCGACCTGACCGGTAAGGCCGGCACCTGCGTCGTCGCCTCCCTCGGCTCCACCGACAAGCACATCGCGGTGAACCCCCGTGACTTCTCCAACCGGACCAAGACGCTGACCGGCTCCCTGTTCGGCAACTGCAACCCGGTCGCCGACATCCCGCGCCTGCTGGGGATGCACTCCGCCGGCCGGCTCAAGCTCGACGAGCTGGTGACCCGCACGTACGGCCTTGAGCAGATCAACGAGGCCTACGACGACCTGCACGCCGGGGTGAACATCCGCGGCGTCATCCTGCACGAGCACTGACAGTCTTCCCAACCACCGTACGATCCGCACGAAAAGGACAGTGATGGCCGCGACCCTCGACACCGAAGCCCAGCAGAAGCCCATCGAGCACACGCTTCTGTTCATCGACGGAAAGTGGGAGGAGTCCGAGGCGGGCGGCCGGATCCCCGTCGTGAACCCGGCGACGGGCGAGGTGTTCGTCTCGGTGCAGGAGGCCCGCGAGGCCGACGTCGACCGTGCCGTCCTGGCGGCCAGGAAGGCGTTCGACTCCGGGCCGTGGCCGAGGATGAAGCCTAACGAGCGGGCGCAGATCCTGTGGCGGCTCGGCGACCTCATCCAGCGGGACGGGGAGGAACTCGCCCGGCTCACCACGCTGGAGAACGGCAAGCCCTACGCCCAGTCCCAGATGATCGACGTGCGGGGCTCCGTCAAGGCGTTCCACTACTTCTCCGGGTGGGCCACCAAGATCACCGGTGCGACGATCCCGCTCTCCACACCCGGGGACTACCACGCCTTCACCCAGCGGGAGGCTCTCGGCGTCTGCGCCCTCATCGTCCCCTGGAACTACCCGCTGTCGAACGCGGCGTGGAAGGTGGGTCCGGCCCTGGCGGCCGGTAACACCTGCGTGCTGAAGCCCGCCGAGGCGACGCCGCTGAGCGCGCTGCGGCTGGCCCGGCTCGCGATCGAGGCCGGACTTCCCGAAGGGGTGCTCAACGTCGTGCCCGGCTACGGCCCCTCGGCGGGAGCCGCCCTGGCGGAGCATCCGCTGGTGGACAAGGTGTCGTTCACCGGTTCCACCCAGACCGGACGGGCGATCGCCACCGCGTCGCTCGGCAACTTCAAGCGGGTGACGCTCGAACTCGGCGGCAAGAGCCCCAACATCATCTTCGCCGACGCCGACCTCGACGCCGCCTCGGCGGGAGCAGCGGCGGCGATCTTCTCCAACATGGGCGAGCAGTGCGTGGCCGGCTCGCGGCTGTACGTCGAGGAGCCGGTCTTCGACGAGGTGGTCGCGCGGGTGGCGGCGATCGGCGCGTCGATGCGGATCGGTGACGGGTTCGATCCGGAGACGCAGGTCGGGCCGCTGGTCAGCAGGGAGCATCTGGAGCGCGTCACCGGCTACCTGCGCTCCGGTGTCGAGCAGGGCGCGACCGTGCTGAGCGGCGGCGAAACGGTCGGCGACCGGGGCTTCTACCTCCAGCCCACCGTCTTCACCGACGTGACCCCGGACATGCGGATCGTCCGCGAGGAGATCTTCGGCCCCGTCGTGGTGGCCACGCCGTTCCGCGAGGTCGACGACCTGGTGGATGCCGCCAACGACTCGCCGTACGGCCTCGCGGCCGGTGTCTGGACCCAGAACATCTCCCGCGCGCACTCGATGAGCCGCGCGCTGCGTGCGGGAGTGGTCTGGGTCAACTGCTACGGCGTCTTCGACCCGGCGTTGCCCTTCGGCGGCTTCAAGGAGTCCGGCTGGGGTCGTGAGATGGGCTACGACGTCATGCAGCACTACACCGAGAACAAGAGCACGGTCATCAAGCTGGGCTGACGCGCGGGTACCCCTCGCCCACCGCCGCGGGTTCGCGGTGGCGGCGGGCGAGGGACCGGCAGTCGACTCTTGACAGTCCATGGGACCACTTGCGTACCATCTGAACCGCTGGTTCAATAGGTGAACCATTAAGGGGAGAGCATGAGCATCAAGGTCAGAAAGACCATCCGGCACCTGGAAGAGACCCGGCTTGAGAACGGCCGTGAGGTCGATCCTGTGCACCGGGTGGCCTTCGTCGGCATTGTCATCGAGAACCCCTACGGCAGCGGGTACGTCGAAGACCTGGTCACACTGGCGGACGAGGTCGGCGAGCAGATCGGCGAGTTGGTGGGACCGGCCTGTGTCGAGCTCCTCGGCGCCGAGGTCGAGGCGTTCGGAAAGGTGGCGCTGGTCGGCATCGCGGGCGAGGTGGAGCACGGCTCCGCGCTCATCCACAACCTGCGTTTCGGCAACGTCTTCCGCAACGCCGCGGGCGGGACGGAACTCCTGCCCGCCGCCGAGAAGGTCGGCCTGCCCGGAGACCCCATCGACGTGCCCCTCAAGCACAAGACCGACTCGAAGACCCGGTCACACCACCAGACGGTCACCTTGCAGGTCCCCGGCGCACCGCTGCCCGGCGAGATCCTGGTGGGCTGCGTCGCGGCGAGCGCCGGTCGCCCGCTCGCGCGGCTGGCGGTCTTCGGTGCGGAAACCGCGGGACAGTAGGCGAGAATGACCATCACGGACAGGGTCGCGGACACGAACGAGTGGACCGCCGACCGCATCAAGGCAGCCGACCGGGAGTACGTCATCCACTCCTGGTCGACGCAGGGGAGCGTCAACGCCACCCCCATCGCCGGCGGTGAGGGCTCCTGGTTCTGGGACTACGACGGCAACAGGTACCTGGACTTCCAGTCGCAGCTCGTCAACATGAACCTGGGACACCAGCACCCCAGGATCGTCGAGGCGATCAAGGAGCAGGCGGACCGGATGTGCTACATCGGTCCCAACTACGCCGAGCAGTCACGCGCCGAGCTCGCCGAGCTGATCGCGGGACTGACCCCCGGCGACCTGAAGATGACCTTCTTCACCACCGGCGGTGCGGCGGCCAACGAGAACGCCATCCGGCTGGCCAGGCACGTCACCGGGCGGCACAAGATCGTCGCCCGCTACCGCTCGTACCACGGGGCGACGGCGGGCGCCATGGCGCTCACCGGTGACCCGCGGCGCTGGGCCGCCGAGCCCAGTTCCTTCGGCGTGGTGCGCATGTTCGACCCCTACACCTACCGCTGCCCGGTGGGTCACCCCGACCCGTGCCCCGTCTGCTCCGGCGGTCCGCACCTTGAGGAGATCCTGCAGTACGAGAACCCGGACACCGTCGCCGCGGTCGTCCTGGAGACCGTCACCGGGACGAACGGGCTCATCTACCCGCCCGAGGGCTATCTGCGGTCCATCCGCGAGGTGTGCGACAGGTACGGGATCATCCTCATCTTCGATGAGGTGATGGCGGGCTTCGGCCGTACCGGGGAATGGTTCGCCTGCGACCACTGGGATGTCACCCCCGACATCCTGATCACGGCCAAGGGCCTCAACTCCGGTTACGTCCCGCTCGGCGCGATGGTCGTGAACCAGCGGATCTCCGACTGGCTGATGGTCAACAAGTTCTGGGGCGGGCTGACCTACGCGGGCCATCCGCTGGCCTGCGCCTCCGGCGTGGCGTCGATCAAGGCCATGCAGGACGAGAACATCCTGGCCAACACCCGCGAGATGGGCGAGCGCCTCGGCCGCGGTCTGGACCGGCTGGCCGACAGGCACGTGAGCATCGGCGACATCCGTGGCCGCGGCCTGTTCTACGGACTCGAACTGGTCAGTGACCGCGGGACGCGCGAGCCGCTGGTCCCGTTCAACGCCACCGGAGCGGCCGCCGCACCGATGACGGCCGTGGTGGCCGCGGCGAAGAAGCAGGGGCTGTACCTGTCGGCGAACAACAACGTGCTCCGGCTGACCCCGCCCCTCGTGATCACCGGCGAGGAGATCGACTTCGCGGTGGACGTCCTCGACAAGGTGCTGCCCCTCGCCGACGAGGCGGCGGAGCAGGCCTGACGGGTCACCCGGCCCGTAGTTCTCGATTTCAACGTACGAAGGAATACGCATGTCCGAGATGAAGCGCGAATCGGTCAGCACGACCGACAGGACGGTTCCGCTGGGAGAACTGCCGCCGATCGGCGAGGTTCCGAGGACGATGACCGCGCTGGTCGTACGGCAGGACCGGTTCGGCGACCCGGAGAAGGCATTCCAGGTCGAGACGGACATCGAGGTCCCGCCGCTCGGCCCCGGCGAGGTCCTCGTCGCCGTCATGGCGGCCGGGGTCAACTACAACAACGTGTGGGCGGCCCGCGGTTACCCCGTCGACGTCATCGGGTTGCGCCAGCGCGCCGGTGAGCCCTACGACTTCCACATCGGCGGCTCCGACGCGTCCGGCATCGTCTACGCCATAG
Organism: Streptosporangium sp. NPDC002607; assembly: GCF_053592655.1. Classification (NCBI taxonomy): domain Bacteria; kingdom Bacillati; phylum Actinomycetota; class Actinomycetes; order Streptosporangiales; family Streptosporangiaceae; genus Streptosporangium; species Streptosporangium sp. NPDC002607. The sequence goes on along the minus strand of NZ_JBSFWD010000027.1, from coordinate 115,691 downwards.
GCTCCGAGGTCTCCAACGTGGCCGTCGGCGACGAGGTCATCGTGCACCCCGGTTACTGGGACGAGAACGACCCCTGGATCGCCCGGGGCAAGGACCAGATGGTGGCCCCGTCCGCCCGGATCTGGGGCTACGACACGAACTTCGGGTCCTTCGCGCAGTTCGCCCGGGCGCAGGCTCACCAGGTGCTGCCCAAGGCCGGCCACCTCTCCTGGGCCGAGGCCGCGGCGCCCACCCTGGTCGGTACGACCGCCTACCGGATGCTGCACGGGTTCGAGGGGAACACCGTGCAGGAGGGCGACGTGGTCCTGGTCTGGGGCGGCTCCGGCGGTCTCGGCACGCAGGCCATCCAGCTCGCCAACCTGGCCGGCGCCAAGCCGGTCGCGGTGGTCTCCGACGACGAGCGTGGCGAGTACGCGCTGGCCAAGGGCGCGCTCGGCTACATCAAGCGCGGCGACTACAGCCACTGGGGAATCCCGCCGCTGGTCGACGACAAGGCGGGCCAGAAGGAGTGGCTGGGCCAGGCGCGCGCCTTCGGCAAGAGGATCTGGGAGATCGTCGGCGAGCGGAAGGACCCGGCGATCGTCTTCGAGCACCCGGGCGCCGCCACCGTGCCGACCAGCATCATGGTCTGCGAGCCCGGCGGCATGGTGGTGATCTGCGCCGGCACCACGGGCTTCGACGCCATGGTGGACCTGCGTTACCACTGGACCCGCCAGAAGCGTTTCCAGGGCAGCCACGGCACCAACGACGCGCAGGCGGTCGCCTACAACGACCTGGTCATCGCCGGAAAGATCGACCCGTGCCTGGGGCGCGTCGTGGCGTTCACCGACCTCCCCCGCGTGCACGCCGAGATGGGTCGCGGTGAGCAGGTCTTCGGCAACTCCGTCGCCCTGGTGGGCGCCAAGCCCGAGTAGCGGGCCGCGAGACTCCCCGCCCCTCCGGAGGACTCCGGAGGGGCGGGTGAGATCGCCCCGGCCGCCGGCCGGGGCGCCGTCGTCACGGGGCCGTGCGCCCCAGTGCCGGGGTGAGCGAGATCGGTCCGGCGGGCAGGTGCCGGCCGCGGGGGACGGGGTCGGCCAGGATGCCGTCGTGGACCACGACCCGGCCGCCGACCAGGACGGTCCGCGGCCTGCCGGTCAGGGTCATGCCCTCATACGGCGTGTAGTCCGTCGCCATGTGCAGGTCGCCGGCGCTCACCCGCCACCGGGCGGCCGGATCCCAGATCGCGATGTCGGCGTCCGAGCCCGGCATCAGCGTGCCCTTGCGCGGGTACAGGCCGTTGGTCCTGGCCGGGTTGGCGGCGGTCAGCTCGACGAACCGGGTGGCGGGCAGCCCGGCCCCGGCGACGTACTCGGAGAAGATCACCGGTAGCCGGGTCTCCACCCCGGGCAGGCCGTTGGGCATGGCCCGCACGTCGGTGCGCCGCGACTCCTTCTGCGCCACGTCGTAGCAGCAGTGGTCGCTGCCGATCGTGGTGATCTCCCCGGTGAACAGGTGGCGTCCCAGCGCGGCGACGGCCTGGCGGGAGCGGAGCGGCGGGCAGCAGACGAACCGCTCCGGAGTGGGGCCGTCATAGTTGCCGTCGTCCAGCACCAGGTGGTGGGCGACCGACTCGGTGAACGCCGGCACGCCGCGCCGCCTGGCCGCCGCCACCAGCTCGACCGCCTCGGCGGTGGACTGGTGCACGAAGTAGACCGGTGCCCGCAGCGACTCGGCGATGGCCAGCACCTCGGCCACCGAGGCGGTCTCGGCCAGTTCGGGACGGGTCGCGGCCATGTGCCCGGCGCCGATCCTGCCACTCGCCGCGCACCGTTCCTGGGTGTCCTCGATGATGTGGTTGGCCTCGCAGTGGATCACCACCATGCCGCCCAGGTCGCGCAGCGTCCTCATGGTCCGCAGGATGGTGTCCTCGCCCGCCATGGTCTCGCCGCGGTAGGTGGTGAACATCTTCACCGTGGGCATGCCGTCCGCGACCAGCGCGCCGAGCTGGTCGGGCACGGTCTCGTCCCACTCCACGACGCAGGCGTGCAGGGCACTGTCGCACAGTCCCCGATCAGCCTTGGCCCGCTGGGCGTACGCCGCGTCGGCGGGTGCCTGGCCGGGCCGTGGGATGGCGAAGTCCACGATCGTGGTGGTGCCGCCGAACACCGCGGCCGTCGTGCACCTGGTGTAGTCGTCGAGCGAGGTGAAGTCGCCGGAGGTGAAGCCGACGTGGCAGTGCGGGTCCACCCCGCCCGGCATGACCAGCCGCCCGGTCGCGTCGACCTCGGTCGCGGTGCCCGGCGCGGGCGTGCCCGGCTCGGCCAGGGCGACGACGACACCACCGGCCACGAACACGTCGGCGGGGGCGGACCAGCCCGCCTCGACCACCGTGCCGCCCCGCACCACCAGCTCGGCGTCTCTCATCCGATCGCGCCCTGCGTCCGGCCGGACGCGAGGTAGGCCCGCCAGCCGCCGGCCGTGCTGATGTCGGTGACCCCCGGCAGGGTCAGCGACCCGTCGCGCATCCGCATGGACAGCGATCCGCTGCCGTCGGCGAGCTCGATCACGCTCAGCTCCAGCTCCTCGGGCTCGTTCGGCAGCAGGTGCTCGCGCAGGATCTGGTAGCTCACCTCGTACAGCTCGCCGGGCACGGCGTGCCCGTCGGAGGTCACCGGGTACAGGCCGGGGAACTCGTCGCGCACCGAGTAGAACCGGTAGCGGGGGGCGGTCTCGACGGGTCCGACGAACACCGCGCCGCTCAGCGCGGTGTTCAGGCTGCCGCCCGACATCGCCTGGCCGTTGACGAACATCCGCAGATTCTCCACGGGTCCTCCTTCAGTACTGGGGTTCGGCCGCGCGGCGGGCACGCTCTGCGGCGGGGTCGGGGATCGGGACGGCCGCCAGCAGCGACCGGGTGTAGGGGTGCTCCGGCGCCCCGTACACCTGCTCCCGGGTGCCGATCTCAGCGAGCCGTCCCTGTTCCATGACCGCGATCCGGTCGCAGAGGTAGTAGACGACCGCAAGATCGTGCGCGATGAACAGGATCGACAGGTTCAGCCGCAGCCGCAGGTCCCGGAGCAGGTTGAGCACCTGGGCCTGGACCGAGACGTCCAGGGAGGAGATCGGCTCGTCGCAGATGAGCAGCCGGGGCTCGACCGCCAGGGCCCGGGCGATGGCGATGCGCTGGCGCTGCCCGCCGGAGAACGACCTGGGGTAGCGGTCCAGGTGCTCGGCGGACATGCTCACCGTCTCCAGCAGGGCCGCCGCGCGCTCCCTGCGCCGGCGCCGGTCCGGCTCAAGGCCGTGCACGACGAGCGGCTCCTCAAGCAGCTCGGCCACGGTCATCCGGGGGTTCAGCGACGAGTACGGGTCCTGGAACACCATCTGCATCTCGCGACGGAGGGAGCGCAGCTCCCCGCGGCCGGCCGCCAGCACGTCGCGCCCGCCGAGTTCCACCCGGCCGGAGTCCGGTTCGGTCAGCCGCGCCACACACCGCGCGGTGGTGGACTTGCCGGAGCCCGACTCCCCGACCAGGCCGAGCACCTCGCCCGGCATCATGTCGAAGGAGACGTCGTCCAGCACGCGCCTGCCCTCGAACGTCTTGACCAGGTTCCGCACCCGCAGCAGGGGCTCGCTCATGACGGGCTCACCGTTCCTTCCTCGGCCGTCTCCACCGCGGAGCCGATGGTGGCCAGCGGCCGGGACAGGTCTCCCCCGATCCGGGGCACGGCCGCGAGCAGCGCCCTGGTGTAGGGGTGGCGGGGCCGGGCGTAGATCTCCTCGACCGGGCCGCTCTCCACCGCCAGGCCGTGGCGCATCACCACCACCCGTTCGGCGAATCCGGCCACGATGCCCAGGTCGTGGGTGATCAGCAGGACCGCCATGTCCCGCTCGTCGGCCAGTTCGTGCAGCAGCCGCAGCACCTGCGCCTGGACCCGCACGTCGAGTGCGGTGGTCGGCTCGTCGGCGATGAGCAGCGCGGGTTCCGCGATGATCGCGATGGCGATCACCACCCGCTGCCGCATCCCGCCGGAGAACTGGTGGGGGTAGTCGTCGAAGCGCTGCTCGGCGTCGCGCACGCCCAGCCGGGAGAGCAGCTCGACGCCGCGCCGCCTGGCGACCTTCTTGGACACCCCTCGGATGACCAGCGGCTGCGTGATCTGCCAGCCGATCGTCATCACCGGGTTGAGCGAGGCGAGCGGGTCCTGGAAGACCAGGCCGACCCCCGAACCGCGGACCTCGCGCATCCGGCGCGGCGGCAGCGTCAGCAGGTCGGTGCCGTCCAGCTCGATCCGCCCGGTCAGCGTGGCGCCGGCGTCCAGTCGCAGTACGGCTCGCGCGGTGACCGACTTGCCGGAGCCGGACTCGCCGACCAGCGCGACCTTCTCTCCGCGTGCCAGCTCCAGGTCGACACCGTGCACGACCTCGACCGGCCCCTCGGGCCCGGGGAAGCTCGCCCGCAGATCCCGTACGGCGAGCAGTGGTGTGTCCGTCATCGGCCGGCCCCCTCGCGGATCGTCGGGTCGTTGCGCACCCGCAGCCAGTCGCCCAGCAGGTTGAAGGAGATCGCGGTCAGCATGATGGCCAGGCCGGGGAAGGCCACCGCCCACCAGCCGTTGGTGAGGTTGTTGGCCGCCGCGGCGATCATCGCCCCCCATTCGGCGGACGGCACCTGCGCGCCGACGCCGACGAAGGACAGGCCAGAGATGACCAGCATCACCGCGGCGACGTCCAGCGTGGTCTGCACGTACAGGGTGTTCAGCGCGTTGGGCAGGATGTGCCGGAAGACCAGACGGGTCCTGGAGACCCCGAGCATCCTGGCCGCGTCGACGTACTCGGCGTCCTTGACGTCGCGGACCAGCGTGCGCACCAGCCGCGCGTAGCCGGGCCACCAGGTGAGGGAGAGGGCGATCACCGCGGACTGCAGGCCGGAGCCGAGCGCGGCGGCCAGGCCGAGGGCCAGGATGATCGACGGGAGCGAGAGGCCGATGTCGGTGATCCGCATCAGCACCTCGTCGACGACCTTCCCGCCGAGGGCCGCGACCGTGCCGACCACGGTCCCGATCAGCGCCGCGGCGGCGATCACGATCATCGTGGCGGGCAGGGTGACCCGCGCGCCGGACAGCACCCGGCTGAGCACGTCACGGCCGCTGGCGTCGGTGCCGAACCAGTGGTCGCCCGAGGGGGACAGCAGGGCCTTGGACAGGTCGACCGCGTAGGGGTCGTGCGGCGCGATCAGCGGCCCGACGACGGCGAGGAACACCATCGCCACGGCCACCGTCACCGCGGCGCGCTCGACGATCGGGACGCGGGGCAGGATACGGCGGCGCGCGCCGGTGACCGCCGTGGCGCCGGCGCTCACGCGTTCACCTCCGCGAGAGCGGGTACGGCCGGCTCGCCCGTGCGGCGCTTCGTCCTGCGCAGCCGCGGGTTGAGCCAGAGCTGGATCAGGTCCACGGCGATGTTCGCCACCACGAAGACCACTCCGATCACGAGAACCGTGCCGATCACGGTGTAGAGGTCGCTCTGCAGGACGGCGGCGACCGCGTGGGCGCCGATTCCCGTCCTGCCGAAGATGGATTCCACCAGGACCGTGGAGCCGAGCATCCAGCCGAGCTGCATGCCGAGAATCGTGCTGGCCGGGACCATGGCGTTGCGCAGGCCGTGCCGTACCACCACGCGGAACTCCGAGGCGCCGGTCGCCCGGGCCAGCGTGATGTAGTCGGAGTCCAGCGCGGTGATCATTGAGGAGCGCACCGTGCGGGCCACCACCGCGACGAACGAGGCGGCCAGCGTGAGGGCGGGAAGTATCAGGTGTTGCAGGGCGTCGCCGAAGGCGGGCAGGTTCCCGCCGAGCAGCGCGTCCAGCGAGGTCATTCCGGTGATCCTCGGCACGTCCTGGCCGAAGGCGAGCTGGCCGGTCAGCGGCAGCAACCTGAGTTCCGCGGCGAAGACGAGCTGGAGCATGAGGCCCAGCCAGAAGACCGGGACCGCCGCGCCCAGCAGGGCGATGAGCCGGGCCGCGATGTCGGCCGGCCGGCCTCGCCGGTAGGCGGCGTACACGCCCAGCGGTACCGCCACCACGATGTTGATCGCCATCGCGGCGAGCACGAGTTCCACCGAGGAGGGCAGCATGGCCGCGATGTCATCGAGCACCGGCCGCTGGGTGAACACCGAGATGCCCAGGTCGCCGTGGAGCAGCCGGTCCAGATACCCCGTGAACTGCTGCCACAGAGGCCGGTCAAGGCCGAGCTGGATCCGTACCTGTGCCACCTGTTCGGCGGTCGCGTTACGCCCCGCGGCGGTCCTGGCCGGGTCGCCGGGCAGTACCTGGGTCATCAGAAAGGTGACGACGGCCAGGCCTGCCAGAACGACGACGCTGGTCACGAGCCGCCGTAGCAGGAAACGAGCCATGGGGTACCTCCCCTCAGTGGTGATCTCCGATGATGGGCGGGCTCGGCGCGGAGGGCCGCGCCGAGCCCGGCGGGTCAGCCGACCTGCACCTGGTAGACGTCCACGGTCTGGTGGTGCGCGGGGTCATAGGCGTAGCCGGTGAGCCCCTTGCGGTGAACCGTCACGTACTGCGGGTTGGACATGTTGATCGAGGGGTGGTCGGCCGCGATGGTCTGCTGGGCCTCCTTGTAGAGGGCGCAGCGGGCCTCCTCGTCCGTCAGCTTCTGAGCGTCCTCGACCAGCTTGTCGACCTTCGGGTTGTGGTAGCCGCCGCTGTTCTGCCCGTTGTTGATGAACTTCGAGTTGAACTGCAGGTGCAGCACGGAGTCCGGGTCCGGGTAGGGCGGGAAGCCGTAGATCATGCCGAGGTCGGGCGTGGTCTCGTTGCTCTTGAGCATCTCGACGTACTGCGGGTAGGTGACCGCCGACAGTTCGACCTTCACGCCGATCTTGGCGAGGTCGGACTGGAGCAGCGTGGCCGCCTGCTCCATCTCGGCGGTGGCCTTGAGGTAGCTCATCGTCAGCGTGACGTTCTTCAGGCCGGCGGCGTCCAGGATGCTCTTGGCCTTGTCCAGGTCGTAGCCCGCCTGCGCGACCGTGGGGTCGGCGCAGGCCATCGTGCTCGCCAGCACTCCGGCGGCCTTCTTGCCCGCGCCCTTGAGGATGGCCGACTGGTGCTGGTCGTAGTCGTAGGCGTAGGTGATGGCCTCGCGCAGCGCCTTGTCGGCCGCCGGCGAGTCCTTCATCTTGAAGAAGACGTAGAGCTGCACGTTGGTGTCGGCCTTGTCCACCACATAGCCGCCGCTTTCGAGACCGGCCCAGTCGTTGGGGTCGATGTCCATCGCGATGTCCACGTCACCGTTGCTCAGCGCGGTCTTCTGGGTCGCCGCCTGCGGCAGGTAGCGGATCACCACGTCCTTGGCCTGGTTGGTGAAACCGCCCCAGTAACCGTCGTGCCGGGTGAACTTGGCCTCCTGGTTGGGGGTGTACCCGGTCAGCTTGTACGGCCCGGACCCCGCGCCGTTGGCCGCCAGCCACTGACGGCCGTCGTCGGAGCCGGCGTTGGCCTGGACGAGCTTGGAGTTGAGCAGGTAGACCCGCGACAGCGCACCCAGGAACGGCGCGTAGGACTGCTTCAGCCTGATCGCCAGGTGGGTGTCGTCGACGACCTCGGCGGAGTCGTAGGCGGTCAGCAGCGACGCGACGCCCATCTGCAGCTTGCCGATCCGGTCCAGCGTGTACTTCACGTCGGTGGCGGTCAGCTTGGTGCCGTCGTGGAAGGTCACGTCGTCGCGGAGCGTCAGGTCGAGGGTCCTGCCGTCCTTGGAGAACGTCCACTCGGTGGCCACCGCGGGGGCGATCACGCCGCCCTTGCCGTACTTGACCAGGGTGTCGTAGGCGGGGATGGACACCTCGTCAACGGTCGAGTTGTCGGCCTGGACCGGGTCGAAGGTGGCCGGCGGCTCGTTCTCCGCGATGATCAGCGTCTGCTTGCGGACGTCGGAGCCGCCGGAGCCGCCCGGAGTGCTCTGGCCGCAGGCCGCGAGGGCCAGCGCGCCGACGAGCAGGACGGAGGTCAGGCCCAGCGTGCCCTTGCGGCCACGTGCCACCGGGGTGGCGGGGGGTCGGTGCACTGTCGTCTACCCTTCACTCTTGAGTCGGGCGGCCCTGGCCGGCGTGGGCCGCCAGCCGTCGCCGTCCACGATCACGCCGTAGGACTGCTCCGCGGCCTCGGCGCTGACGTAGCCGTTGAGCACGTCGGCCACCACCGCGGCCGGGTCGCGGTCGAGGGGGTCGCCGTAGCCGCCGCCTCCGGCGGTCCGGTTCACGAACCGGTCGCCGGCCTTCATCGCGGCCCGGTACATGCCGACCCGCTTGGCCTGGTCGGTGTCCGGCCACAGCACCATCTCGCTGGGCTCGGGCTCCTGGCCGCCGTCCAGCGCCCAGGGCCGGGTCTTGCTCTTCTTCTTCATCGACAGCACCTCGCCGTCGGCGAGGTAGCGGACCTGCCTGAGCACGCCGACGCCGCCGCGGAACCGGCCGGCGCCGCCGGAGTCGGGAATCAGCTCCAGCCGCTCGTGGAACACGGTGGACTTGTGCTCCAGCACCTCGACCGGGGTGTTGCGGACCACGCTCTGGGAGGGGTGCTGCTGGGCGTTCGCGCCGTCGCGGTCCTTGCGCGCGCCCCAGCCGATGCCCTCGTTGTTGCTGATCACGAAGTCCGCGCCGGTGCGCGGGTCGTGGCCGAGCGCCATGAAGCCCGGCTCGTCACCACCGGAGGAGGCCGGGATCGAGTCCATCACCTGGGCCAGCGCCTTGTGGATCAGCTCGAACGCGACGATGGCGCTCCACTGGGTGAAGGTCGCGGCCGGGTAGACGGCGTGGAAGAAGTTACCGGGATCGGCCTTGACCTCCAGCGCCCGGTAGTGCCCGGCGTTGGAGGGCTCCCTGGGCGTGGTCAGCTCCTTGAAGATGGCCTTGCCCAGGCTCTCGGTGGAGCCGATCGGCAGGTTGACCGGGCCGGCCACCGCGCCGTCGGAGCCGTTGAAGTCGACCTCCATCCGGTCGCCGTCGATGGTGACCTTGACCTCCATCCGGATCAGGTCCTCGGTGATGCCGTCGTCGTCGCAGTAGTCGAAGGCCGTCCAGGTGCCGTTGGGCAGCGCGGCCAGGGCCTTTCTGGCGACCCGCTCGCCGTGCTCGATGACCTGCCTGATGGCCTGGTCGACGGTCTCGCCGCCGAACTTCTCCCAGACCTGCGCCAGCCGGTTCTCTCCGGTGCGCAGGGCGGCGAGCTGGGCGTGGAAGTCGCCGATGGTCAGGTCGGGCAGCCGGGAGTTGAACCGGATGAGCTCGACGATGTCGCGGACCACCTCGCCGCGGCTCACGATCTTGGTGCCCGGGAAGATGAGACCTTCCTGGTGCATGTCCGTGGAGTCCAGGACGTAGCCGGGGGACTTGGCACCGAGGTCCATCCAGTGCGCGCGCACCGCGAGGTAGGCCGCGGGGCCCTCGTGCCCGTCACGGAAGACCGGCGCGAAGAGCATCGCGTCGTAGGAGTGCGCGCCGCTCCAGTACGGATAGTTCAGCAGGTAGACGTCGCCCGGCGCGAAGTTCTCCCGGCCGACGTACTCCACGCCCTTGACGATGGCGTGGTCGTTGGCACCGAGGAACGAGGTGATCCCCGCGGCCTCGGCGGTCAGCTCCAGGTTGGCGTTGTAGATCGAGATACCGAAGTCGAGCACCTCGTAGATCACCGGGTTGAAGGCCGCCCGCACCAGGGTGCGGCGCATCTGCTCGCCCACCGAGACCAGGTAGTTGCGGATCACCTCGACGGTCGCGCCGTCCAGACGCTCAGGGCTGTTCACAGGGTTCCTCCGGTACCGGTCACCAGCAGCTGTCCATAGGTGTCGACGGTGAGCCGCTGATCACCGAAGATCACCGTCGTCGAGGTGCCCTCCTCGACGATCGCCGGGCCGCTCACCTCGTGACCGGGCGCCAGGGTGGTCCGGTCGTAGACCGGGAACACGGCGATCTCGCCGACCGCGACGTCGAAGGCGGGCCGCTCGCCGACCGCCTCGGGCCCGCCGGGCCCGGCGGGTGCCAGCTCGCGCAGCGCCGGCTTGGCCAGCCGTCCCACCGCCCGCACCCGCAGGGTGAGGATCTGCCCGGTGTCGGCCATCGCGTGGCCGTAGCGCGCCTCGTGCTGGGCGTTGAACCGGGCCAGCACGCTCGCGGCGGTGTCGCCGGGCTGCAGGTCGATGCCGAGGCTGTGCTCCTGGCCGTGGTAGCGGATGTCCAGCCTGCGGATCAGGGTGCGGTCCTCCGGCTTGATGCCCTGCGCGGACAGCACCTCGTCGCCCTGCGCCTCCAGGTCGGCGAACTCGCTCTCCAGGGCGGCCAGGCTGTCGTCGCTGAGGGAGCGCAGCACGGTGGCGGCGAACTCGTACTCCAGGTCGGACATCAGCATGCCGAAGGCGGAGAACGCGGCGGGCACCTGCGGGACGATCGTGGTGGCGATGCCCATCTCCCTGGCGAGCATCGGGCCGAGCAGCGGTCCGGCGCCGCCGATGGCCAGCAGCGCGAACTCGCGCGGATCCAGCGCCCGCTCCACGGTGATCTCGCGCAGCGCGCCGACCATGCGGGCCAGCAGCACCTGGAAGACGCTCGCGGCGGCCTGGGTCACGCTCACCCCGAGGGGAACGGCCAGCTTGGCCTCGATCGCGGCGCGGGCCGCGTCCGCGTCGATGGACATGTCACCGCCGAGGAACGCGGCGGGGTCCAGGTAGCCGAGCACCAGCGCGGCGTCGGTGACGGTCGGCTCGGTGCCGCCCGCGCCGTACGCCACCGGCCCCGGCACGGCGCCGGCGCTGTGCGGGCCGACCTTGAGCAGCCCCTCGTCGATCCAGGCGATCGAGCCGCCGCCCGCGCCCACGGTACGGATGTCGAAGATCGGGATGAGCAGCGGGAAGCCGTCGATGCCCGCCTCGTGCACCTCGCCGGGCTCGCCGTCCTCGATGACGCAGCAGTCCACGCTGGTGCCGCCGACGTCGAAGGAGATCAGCTTGGGCAGCCGCTGCTCGCGGGCCAGGAAGGAGGCGCCCACCACTCCCCCGGCGGGGCCGGACAGCACGGTCATCAGCGGGGCGCGGCGGGCCAGTTCCGCGGTCATCGCACCGCCGCCCGAGCGCATGATGTGCAGCGGGTGGGTGAGCCCCGCCTCGGTCAGCCTGGCCTCCAGGGTGCCGATGTAGTCGCTCAGCACCGGCCGGATGTAGGCGTCCAGGGTGACGGTGCTGGTCCGCTCGTACTCGCGGTACTCGCGGGTGATGTCGGTGGAGACCGAGATCGACACGTCCGGGTAGAGCTCGCGCAGGATGCGCGCGGCCCGCCGCTCGTGCTCGGGGTTGGCGTAGGAGTGCAGGAAGCAGATGGCCAGTGAGGCCAGTCCCTGCTCCTCGACCAGGATCCGGCCGGCCTCGCGCACGGCGTCCTCGTCCAGGTCCTGCACCACGTCGCCCTGCGCGTCGATCCGGCAGGGTACGCCGATCCGCCGGCGGCGCGGCACCAGCGGCGGCGGCGGGGCGTAGGAGAAGTCGTACATGTGCTGGCCGGGGACGTTGGCGCGGGCGATCTCCAGCAGGTCCCTGAAGCCCTCGTTGGTGATGATGCCGAGGTTCGCGCCGCGGCGCTGCAGGATCGCGTTCAGGCCGAGCGTGGTGCCGTGGACGAACGCCTCCACCCCGTCCAGCCGGGTGGCGAGGCCGCCCACCGCGTCCAGGACGCCCCGCTCGGGGGCACCGGGGGTGGTCGAGGCCTTGTGCAGCCGGATCTGCCCGGTCTCCTCGTCGTAGGCGATCGCGTCGACGAACGTGCCGCCGATGTCCACGGCGAACCGGGTACGTCCGGCCGGAGTGTCGGGGGAATTCACAGGGCACCTCCAGGGACCTGCTGCGGGGCGGGGACGACCGGCAGATCGTCACGGACGATCCGGCCGGCCTGCATGACGAAGGGGATCCGGCGCAGCGCGGAGACGTCGCTCAGCGGGTCGCGCTCGGTGACGATCAGGTCGGCGAGGTAGCCCTCCTCGACGGCACCGGCCTGGCCGGCCAGCCCGACCAGGCGCGCGGCCTCGGACGTGCCGGCCCGTACCGCCTGGATGGGGCTGAGTCCCGCGTCGGTGAGGAACTCCATCTCGCGGACCGCCACGACGGTGTCCTCGATGGGCTCGCCCGGCGGGTAGTCGGTGCCGGCGAGCATGGTGATGCCCGGCGCGCCGGGGTCGTCCGGGTCAGCGATGCCGGCCGCGACCGCCCGCCGGATGCTGGCCAGGTGGCCGGGGCCGACCTCCACCGCCCGCTCGATCTGCCAGGGCGTGAAGCTGTGCTCGGCCATCCAGTCGGGGCAGCGGGTGACGCACAGGGTCGGGGTGAGGAACACCCGCCGGTCCGCCATCTGCCTGGCCGTGTCGTCGTCCAGGTCGTAGGCGTGCTCGTAGCCGCGGACTCCGGCGGCGAGCGCCTCGCGGATCGCCGAGCCGGCGCCGGCGTGCGCGGTCACGTAACTGCCGTGCTCCTCGGCGGCGCGGACCACGGCCCGCATCTCCTCGGCGGTCATCTGCGCGCCGGTGAACGACTCGCCCTGGTGGGCGATGCCGCCGGTGATGAAGATCTTGAGCAGGTCGGCGCCCGCGTCCAGCTCCTGCCTGGCCGCGCGCAGGAAGCCGTCGTGCCCGTCGGCGTAGGAGCAGTCGGCACCCTTGCCGTGGCCGCCGGTGGTGGAGATGGCCCGGCCCGCTCCGACGATCCGCGGCGCGGCCACCCAGCCCTGGTCCGCGGCGGTGCGCACCAGCAGGTCGGCGCGGTTCTGCTCGTGCACGCAGCGGATCGTGGTGACCCCCGCGACGAGGGCGTCCTGCGCCCGGGACAGCGCGCGCAGCGCGGTCAGCCCGGGGTTCTCCGACTCGTCGGTGGCGGAGAAGGGGTAGAGCACCGACAGGTGGGTGTGCACCGAGATCAGGCCGGGCATCAGGTACCTGCCGCCCAGCTCGACGGTCCGCGCTCCCGGGGGCGGGGCGTCCGCCGTGATCTTCTCGATCCGGCCGGCCGCGACGAGCACGTTGGCGTTCCTGCGGATCCGTCCTGATCGGACGTCCACGACGTGCCCACCGGTCAACCAGAGGGTCTCGGGCTCCGACGTGGGCCGCAGCCGAGGTGATGTCAGCACCGCTTACTCCTTCTGTCCTGGTGGTTTTCCTGCTCTGGGCCGTTGTCTTCCTGACTCCACCGCTCCATCAGCCGGCCGGGGCCGAGGTCGGAGACGTCGACCGGCGGCGGCTTCCCCTCGATCAGGCAGCGCAGCGTCTCCCCCCACAGCGGGGCGAAGGTGAAGGCGTAGGTGCCTCCGGCCACGTAGAACCCGGGGGCGCCGGGCACCTCGCCGATCACCGGCATCTCGTCGGGCGTGGCCGCGAGCGGCCCGGCCCACATCCGCAGCAGCCGCAGGTCCCGGATGAACGGCAGCACCCGGACCGCCAGCGCGACGTTGCCCACCAGGCTGTCCAGGCTGGCGTCGCTCCGGCCGGCCAGGTCCATGCTCAGGGCCGGCCAGCCGCCGCCGATCAGCAGGTTGCCCGCGGCGACCTGCTTCACCGACAGTCCCTCGCCGATGTGCTGGACCAGGTGGGACATGGTGGCCGAGGAGCGCACGGTGGCGTGCATCTGGATCGCCACCGGTGTCATCCGCAGCGTGATCCCGGCCATGGCCGCGATCTCCCCCAGCCAGGGCCCCGCGACGTCGACCACCACGGGGGTGTCCACCACCCGCTCGGCGGCGCCGCGCCCGGCGACCACCCGCCAGCCGTCGCCGTTGCGGGTGATCCGCCGGACCGGTGCGAACGCCACGGTCCGGCCGCCGTGCCTGGTCGCCGAGTCCAGGTAGGCGGGGGTGACCTTCAGCGGGTTGGCGTAGCCGTCCAGGTCACACCAGGTGGCGGCGGCCACCGTCGGTCCGAGCAGGGGCAGCGCGGCCCGCGCGGCGTCTCCGTCGAGGATCTCGGTGTGGATCCCGGCGGCGGCCTCCCAGCCGTGCTTGTCGCGCAGCTCCTGGCACTGCTCCTCGGTCTCGGCGATGGTGAAGCCACCGGTGCGGCGGACCTCCACCGAGGTTTCCAGCTCCTCCTCCAGCGTCTCCCACCGGTCGCTCGCGGCGCGCTGCAGCGGCAGGAACCGCGCGCTGTCCAGCGGCACCGCCTGGCCGGGGCGCTTGGTGTGCACGGCCTGCATGTGCAGGTTGCCGGCGGTGGTGCCGGAGCCCTCCCTGCCGGGGGCGCCGCGTTCCAGTACGAGCACCCGATGGCCGCTGCGGGCCAGGTGGCTGGCCACCGAGGCGCCGAGCACCCCGGCTCCCACGATCACCGCGTCCGCGGTCCGCGTGCTCATGCGTCGCCCTTCTGCGATTCCGGTCCGGCCAGCTCCAGCAGCGTGGCGAGGGGGACGGGGCGCACCGGCAGCCGGGAGGGGAAGATCTCCACCCGGGACTCGCCGTCGCCCGCGCCCCGGTGGGGCATGACGGACCGGACCAGTCCGGCGACCGCGAACCCGCACTCCCGGCCCTGGCAGGGGCCCATTCCCGCGCGGGTCCAGGCTTTGGTCGCGTTGAGGTCGCCGTCGGCGCTTCCCGCGGCGGTGGTGCGGATCTCCTCCGCGCGGACCGCCTCGCACCGGCAGACCATGGTGTCGGCGGGCAGCGCGGGCGCCAGCGTGGCGAGCAGTGCCGCCGGGCCGGGATAGAGGGAGTCGGTCAGCGCGGTGAAACGTGCCAGACGGCGCCTGGCCGACACCACCCGCCGGGTCTCGGACACCGGTACGGCCGCGCGGCCCTCACGGGTCAGGATGTCGTGCGCGGCGGCGAGCCCTCTGGCCTTCGCCGCGTGCACCCCGCCGATTCCCGCCGCCTCGCCCACCACGTACACATCGGCCCGGGAGGCGCGTCCCGCCGCGTCGGTCACCGGCACCGCGTCCCCGCTCGCCACGTCGACCCGCACCTGGCAGCCCAGCATGCGGGCCAGGTCGGTCTGGGGCCGGAAGCCGTATCCGACGCAGAGCGCGTCCACCTCGACGGTGCGGACCGGGCGCGCGGGCCTGGCCGCGGCGGCGAGGGTCACCGAGGAGACCCGGTCGCGGCCGTCGGCGCGGAGCACGACGGTCTCCTGCCAGATCGGCACCCGGGCGCGGGCCAGCCGCGCGGCGTAGGTGGCCAGCTCGCGCAGTCGCGCGGGATGGCCGAGCGTGCCCAGCGCCCGCGGGCTCGGCCGGTACGGCCTGCCCGCCTCGGCGATTCCCGCCACGCTCACGCCGAGTTCGATCAGCGAGCAGGCGACCGGCAGCAGGAACGGCCCCGAACCGGCCAGGACCACCCGGTCTCCGATGGTGGTGTGGTCGCTCGCGGCCAGGTGCTGGGCGAAGCCCGGGGTGGTCACTCCGGGAAGCTGCCAGCCGGGGAAGGGGAACACCCGCTCGAAGGCACCGGTCGCCAGCACGAGGTAGCGGGCGCGCAACCGCACCGGATGCTCGGCGGCGTCGGAGGCGAGCAGCGTGCACCCGTCGTCCTCCACACCCCAGACCAGATGGCCGGTGCGGCACTCGGCGCCGGCCGCGCGCACCTGGGCGATCAGCCGGCCGCCCTCGGGCCGGTGGTCGCCCCAGTGCCTCGCCACCGCGGGCGCGGGCCGCCGGTAGTACTGCCCGCCCAGTTCCGGCTGCTCGTCGAGGATCGTCACGGCCAGACCGGCGGAGGCAAGCCGGGCCGCGGCGCTGAGCCCCGCGGGGCCGCCGCCGACGATCACGACATCCCGTTCGACGACCTCGCCGTACGTGGCCGCGCTGCGCTCAGCGGTCATGCGGAACCTCTCCCTCTGTGGCCGTCTCGACCCGCATGCCGGCATAGATCTTGGTGATGCAGGCGCGGACCCCCGGACGACCGTCCACCGTCACCTCGCACTCGAAGCACACGCCCATCCCGCAGAACGGGCCGCGAAGGTCGCCGCCCACCGGATTGCGCCGCAGGCTCCACCGCCGCTCACCGACGAGGACCGCGGCGAGGCTGATGCCGTCGACGGCCTGCACGGAGTCGCCGTCGACGACGATCTCCGTTTGCGGAGCCCGGCTCGGCCCGGCACGCCGGCCGGTGCGGCCCTGCGCCGTCGTCATCGCCCGGCCCGCCCCGAGACGGTGTCCGCGCTGCCCCCGGAAAGGGCTTCGACCAGGCCGGACTCCTTCAGCGCGGCGCCGATCGCGTCGAGCCTCTCCGGGTCCGTGATCGGCAGGAGCGGCGGGCGGACGTGCCCGCCCGGCTGGCCGAGCATCGCCATGGCGGCCTTGAGCTGGGCGATGGGCGTGCCGTACACACCGCTGTAGTCGGGGTTGATCAGCCGGGAGGAGAGCCCCGCGTACCGGTCGACCCAGCCGCGCGCCGCCTCGCGATCGGATGCCGCGACCGCCTCGTAGTAGGGGACGGCGAACGGGGCGCCCATGCCGCCGCCGTCGATGTTCCCGTCCCCGCCCAGCTCCAGCAGGACGGCGAGGCCCCGCCGGTGCAGGAAGCTGCCGAACACCCGAACCCGGTCGCCGACCTCCTCAACCGTGCCGAGCATCCGCAGCCAGTCACCGGTGCTGTCCTTGATGGCCACCACGTTGTCCAGGTCGGCCAGTCTCGACATCAGCCCGGGGTGGGCGGAGATGTCGACGGCCACCCCGCGCGGCCAGTTGTAGACCATGAACGGCAGCTCCGTCGCGGAGCTGACCTGCCGGTAGAAGGCGAGGATGTCCTCAGGCCCCGGGTGCACGTACGGCGGGGGCGTGGCGAGCACGCCGTCCGCGCCCGCCTCGGTGGCGTGCCGCGCGAACTCGATCGCCTCTGCGGCGGTGTAGGCCGTGACGCCGACGACCACCGGGACCCTGCCGGAGAGCTCGGACACCGCGATCTCGGCGACCCGGCGGCGCTCGGCCGCGCTCTGGCTGAACCACTCACCGGTGCTCCCGTTGACCAGGACTCCGTGCACGCCCTGGGCGGCGTAGAGCCGGAGCAGCGCGCGCCACGCGTCCTCGTCCAGCCCGCCTTCGCTGGTGAAAGGGGTGGGCGCGGCCGGCCAGTAACCGTGCCAGGTGACGTCGTCGCGGTCCATGGAACCCCCGAGGATCAATGTTGTAGTCATTTTTTGGGATCGCTTGCATTAGGTTGCAGTACTCGGGAGATTCAGGTCAAGGCCGAAATATGTTTTTAACCTGGGTAAATTTCCTCGCGCCTCACCAAGTGTTCATGATCTTGTGGCAAAATTTTCCCCCGGATGGGATCGATCCCAGGAAGAAGGATGATGGCGATCACGCTGAAGGACGTCGCCGCCGCGGCCGGGGTGTCACGCAGCACGGCTTCCCGCGCACTGAGCGGCTCACCGCTGATCGCCCCGGAGACCCGGGTGGCGGTGAAGGAGGTAGCGGACCGGATGGGCTACCGCCCCAACCGCGCGGCCAGCGCGCTGCGTTCCAAGCAGTCCCATGTCGTGGGACTGGTGCTGAACAACCTCATCAACGCGTCCTTCCACACCATCGCCGAGGTCGTGCAGCGTCGCGCCGCGGCCGAGGGTTACCAGGTGATGCTCTGCATCACCGACGCGGACCCGCGGCGGGAGGAGTCCTTCCTGCGGACCCTCGCCGCGCACGGGGTGGACGGGCTGATCATGATAGGTACGGGCAAGAACACGGCCATGGCCAACGCGCTGCTCGCCGAGGGCATCGGGGTCGTCAACGTCATCCGCGCCGCCGCCGAGAGCGCCGCGCCGTCGGTGCTCGCCTCCGACCGCGAGGGCGCCCACGCGGCCACCTCACACCTGCTCGACCTGGGTCACGAGCGGATCGGCTTCATCGGCGGCCTGCTGAGCGCCAACTCCGGCCTGGAGCGGTTCGCCGGCTACGAGCAGGCACTGAGGGAACGCGGCCGTCAGGTCGACGAGTCGCTCGTCGAACGCGGGCCGTTCGACTCCGCCTTCGGCGCCGAGGCGACGGAGCGGCTGCTGCGCCGCAACCCGGAGATGACGGCGCTGTTCGCCGCGAACCACGAGGCCGTGTTCGGCATGCTGCCCACACTCGTCGGTGCCGGCGTCGTCATTCCCGAGCAGCTCTCGCTGATCTGCTACGAGGACATCCCCTGGCTGCGCTGGTGGCAGCCCCCCATCACCGTCGTCGACAACGGGGCCCACGAGCTCGGGGATCTCGCCATGAACCTCCTGCTCCAGCAGATCGAACGGACCGACCGGTCGACGGCTCCGGCACGGACCGGCCGGGCAGGCCGGGCCTACCGGGTGGGCGCCCAGCTCGTCCTGCGCTCCTCCTGCGCGAAACCGGCCGCCCCCCGCTGAGGTGAACCACCACGGCCCGCGATCCTCGAACCCGCGGAGACCCGCCCGGGACCGCCGCCGTTCTCCTGCTCTCCCGGCCGATGAACCGGCGGATCGGGATCGGCTGGAAAGGCTCCTGATCCCGGAGGGGGTCTCGTACAGGGCGGGGCCGAACATCGCGGCGTTGGTCGCGGCGGCACTCGACGCCCAGGTACTGCTACGCCGGACTCCGACACGCGCCCGATGCCGCGCGGGGAGGTCCTCGCGTTTCCCGGAGAGCTGGAACTGCGCGCGCCGGCCGGACAGGGGGTGTATTTCGTTGCCGGCACCTACGTGGGAGATCCGCCGCTGGACCGGCGCGACCTGCTGTCGGCGGGACCGGAGTTCGTGCGCCGTATCGAGCGCGAGATCAAACCCGGCCTGAGCGATCGGGAGATCGACGAGCTGCTCCGCGAGCCCCCAGGGGGCGAAGTCGGGTGCTCTGACCAGACCGAGCAGCCGGAACGCCGACTGCTCCTCCGCGCTCAGGGCCGCATGGCTCAGGGAGAACGAGGCGCGCACGCTGAGATCACCCGCGATCCCAGCACGATCCACCACTGCGCAAATCGCCCTTGGGCTACAGCTTGGCGGCGATGTCGGCACCGAGGTCCGTGTCCACGTTGGTCCAGTACTGCACGAACCGATCGCGGATGTCGTCGTCACGAATCTGGAGTCCTTGACCGACGAGCGTGGCGATCATGCGTTCGCGGCCGGTGTCGGTGAAGACGTCGCGATACAGGCGTCCAGCCTGGCCGAAGTCGTCGTCGTCCGTGCGCAGGGTGGCAGCGGACCGCAGCAACTCCCCGTCTGACTCCCAACCACCGTTGCCTGCGGCGGCGGCGTCGCCCACTGGCCCGCCAAAGGAGTTCGGAGCGTAGACAGGGGCGGATGCGGGCTTGAAGTGGTGTCGACCGAGGCCGTCCTGGCTGTACGAACGGACGGGTGCCACGGGCGCATTGACCGGAATCTCGGCATAGTTAGTGCCGACGCGGTATCGCTGGGCGTCCGGGTAGGAGAAGACCCGCGCCATGAGCATCTTGTCGGGGCTGATATCGATGCCCGGCACCGTGTTCGCCGGGGAGAAGGCCGCCTGTTCAATCTGGGCGAAGAAGTTCTGCGGGTTCTCGTTCAGGGTGTATGTGCCGACCTTGATCAACGGGTAGTCCGCGTGCGGCCAGACCTTGGTGACGTCGAAGGGATTGAACCGGTACGTCTTCGCGTCCTCATACGGCATCACCTGCACGTTGACCTCCCAGGAAGGGAGATCACCGCGCTCGATCGCCTCGTAGAGGTCGCGTCGGTAGTAGTCGGCGTCGGCACCGGCGATCGCCTCGGCCTCGGCCTCGGTCATATCGGCGTTTCCCTGCAGCGGCTTGAAGTGGTACTTCACCCAGTGCCGCTCTCCTGCGGCGTTGATCCACTGGAACGTGTGCGATCCGTAGCCGGACATGGTGCGCCACGATCGTGGAAGTCCGCGGTCACCCATGAGGTACGTGACCTGGTGAGCCGACTCGGGCGACAGGGTGAGGAAGTCCCACTGCATGTCGGCGCCGCGTAGCCCGGATCCCGGCAGTCGCTTCTGCGAGTGAATGAAGTCGGGGAACTTGATGCCGTCGCGGATGAAGAAGACGGGGGTGTTGTTGCCGACGATGTCGTAGTTTCCCTCGCTTGTGTAGAACTTCAGGCTCCAGCCGCGTACGTCGCGCCAGGTGTCGGGCGATCCCTGCTCGCCCGCGACCGAGGAGAAGCGCTGGAGAAGGCGGGTCCGCGTCCCGGGCTGGAAGAGTGCGGCTCGTGTGTAGCGGCTGACGTCCTCGGTGATGACGAGTTCGCCGAATGCGCCGCCACCCTTGGCATGCACGATTCGCTCCGGGATCCGCTCGCGGCTGAACTGGGCCAGCTTCTCGACCAGGTAGCGGTCGTGCAACACGGTGGCACCGTCGGCGCCAACCGTGAGTGAGTGAGCGTCGCCGGCGACCGGCGTGCCGGTCTGGGTGGTCGTGACGTTCTCTGTCATCACTTCTCCTCGTGGGTGTTGTTGAACTGGCGGCTGGCATGGCGGAGGCTGCCGTCCCTAGGCTGGCCGCACTCACTGCGGAGGTAGGCAGAACGGTCCGCATCGAGGGCGTGACGGCGCGGACCGCTCACCGGCACACGGAAGACGAGCCCGCATGTTTCGAGGTCGTGGAGGATGGTGTAGATGCTTTGTTTCGACAGCCCCGGAGCCGCTCCCTGGAGGTGCGATCGCACCTGGGTCACGTCAGCGACCCTGACCTCGGCCAGACCCTCAAGCACTGCCACGCGTGCGCGCGTCGCGCGTAGACCGTGGTTCGCGAGACGCCCCCGCCATTCAATGCGCGGGTCGAGCCGCTGGTAGGCATGTGCCGCGGTTGCGGGAAGCTGCACCATCGGGATCTCCTCCTCCTCCCTGACCCGGTCCAGTCTTTGTGCTGGGGCAGAGGGAGTGTGGTGCCGAGGCCGGCCAAAGATCGCACAGTTCTGGACATTGGACCGGGCCGACCGGACCGGCTGAAGGAGGCGACGTCATGCCTAGGACGCGGCACATCGTGTTCCTGGTGTTCGACGGCATGAAGATGCTCGACATCTGTGGTCCCGCCGAGGTCTTCTCCGAGGCGAACCATTTCGGAGCGCACTACCAACTCACGTATGCGTCGACTTCCGGGCGGGCTGTGGCAACGTCGATCGGAACGACATTCGCTGTCGATCAGGCGGTCAGCCAGGTCGAACGGGCCGACACCGTCGTGGTCTCGGGCGGCGACGACCTCCCCACGAAACCGATCCCGCCTGACCTGGTCGCTGCCGCGGCCGCACTACAGGCTCGCTGTACTCGGATGGTGTCCATCTGCACCGGGTCGTTCGTGCTGGCATCCTCGGGGCTGCTCGACGGGCGGCGGGCCACCACGCACTGGAGGTATGCCGGTTTGCTCGCTCGAGCGTTCCCAAAGGTCTCGGTGTCACCGGATGCGCTCTTCGTTCATGACCGCGGCATCTACACCTCTGCCGGTGTCTCCGCCGGCATCGACCTGGCACTGTCTCTCGTCGAGCAGGATCACGGGCCCGACCTGGCCCGTGACGTGGCGCGCAGCCTCGTGATGTTCATGCAGCGGCCTGGAGGACAGTCACAGTTCGCAGTTCCACTCCAGATTCGGGCACCACGGACGCCCACACTGCGCGCCGTGGTGGACTTGGTCTCTGCGCAGCCGGCGCTCGCGCACAGCACAAGCTCGCTGGCCGCGCACGCCGGGGTCAGTCCGCGCCATCTCGCGCGCCTCTTCGCCAACGAACTCGACATCTCGCCGGCCAAGTTCGTCGAACGCACACGGCTCGACCACGCTCAGGCGCTCCTGGACTCCGGACACGGCGTCGCGGAAACGGCGAGACTGGTTGGATTCGGCAGCGCCGAGACCCTGCGCCGGCTATTCGTGACCCGATTCGGAATCTCGCCCAGCCAGTACCGGGCCCGTTTCAAGACGACCACCCAGGCCGGGCCGGGCTCAGGGCCCGGCCCGGCCGTGGGGTCATCTCGGACCCCGGCGGGCACGAACTGACCGGTTACTCCGGCCAGGCGTTGTTCTGGATGATGTCGACGAAGTTCGCGCGCTTGAACCGCCGGTCGAAGTGGGCGAGTACATCGTCGTTCATCGTGCCGAAGGTAGTGTCCGGGCGATCCGCCATCCCCTCGTAGAACGCGTGCAGGATCTGACGCTTGAAGTCCGGACGGGGGTGAGCCTCAACCACCGCCTGCATATCGGCGTCGCTGATCTGGCCGAGATCCATGCCCAGTACATCAGTCTCCACCCCGAGCGTGACGACTCCGACTTCGGGAGCGAGATGGAGCGGCACTTCGGGGGTGGTGTGGAGGGCAATGGCGAGCCACACGTTGCGTGCCTCCTCCTCGGAACGGCCGTGGTCGCGGAGGAAGTCGAACGCGGCGTCCGCGCCGTCGATCTCGAAGCGCTGGTGGCACTTGCGGAACGTCTGGGTGAGGCCCAGGTCGTGGAACATTCCGCCGACGTAGGCCAACTCCGGGTCGACCTCGACGCCGCGCGCTTTCGACTTGAGCATCCCCCACAAGAAGACGCGTCGCGAATGGTGGAACAGTGTGTCGCCCACGACGGCATCGTCTGTGGCACTCCGCACCACCTCGGTTGCCGCGCGGACAAGGGCGGTGTCGGGGATCTGGATTCCTGCGATGGTCTCGGTCACGGGACCTCCTGGTTGGTTGAGCGTCAGGGACTCCTCCAGCGTCGCGGCGCAAAGGCGTTTCGCAGCCCACGGCACCGGACAGGAATCGCTTGATCCGCGACAAGGCGATCCGTGCGGAGCGCGGCCCACCACCCCCCAACCTGGCCAGCTACATAACCGGCAATCAATCATGAACTTCGCTTTTCAGACGCCCCCTCAGGTCGCCTGCTGTGAGGCGGCGGCCTCCGGGCGCAGGTCGGCGAGGCTCAGCCGGTGCGCCGGCTCCTCCGGCAGCACGACCCGGCGGGTGGGGCTGAGGTCCGGTCCGATGTGGAACAGCTCGCCGGGCTCCATCAGATGCCACTGGGGATGGTCGTCCATGCGCTCGCTGGCGACCACGGACGCGGAGGTGCCCGCCAGGTCCCGGGAACGGACCCGCATCCGGTCGTTGCTGCCGCTGTGGTCGAGGTGCCGGACGCCGTGCTGCCCACCGGCGGCACGCCGGAGTAGGTAAAGCCGGTGGGTGTCGGGATAGCGCAGCGCCCACAGGTCACGTGGCGTGGTGAGGACCAGGTTGAGCGCGTAGACGGGCAGGTTCCTGGCGACCCAGCGTGCGGCGCTCTCGATGCCGGCGGCGACGTCGCCGCCGTGCGCCCTGGTCTCACGGGTGATCAGCGCGAAGAAGCGCTCCGAGTCGGTGTCCCCCTGGACCAGTTCCCGGTCCTTCCCCAGTTCCGCGTCGAGGTCGTCCAGGCCCTCGATCACCCCGTTGTGCGCGAAGAGCCGCCCGTCCTGCAGGAAGGGATGCGTGTTGCGCACCTCCAGGTCGCCGGTGGAGGCGAACCGGACGTGCGCCAGAAAGGTGGTGGACTCCACCTCCTTGGCCTCCTCGGCGAAGCACCGGTCCTCGTAGGCGGCGATGGGAGCCTTGTGCATGTGCGGGGTGCCGTCGGCGTCGAAGTAGCCCAGCCCGGTCCCGTCGGGGTCGCGGTGGCTCTGGTGACTCAGGCTGTCCGGGGCGTCCAGCAGCCAGAAGGTGGCACGCGTACGTTCAGGGGTGCTGCTCAGGCCGAACAGACGGCACATCTCAGGGTCTCCTTCTCCGTCACTTCTGCTCCGGCCGCACCGGCCCGTACCCGACCTGGCGCCGTCAGCCGTGGCGCCGGGGCCTCCCGGCCCCGGCGCCGTGCGCGAACCCACCGGCGTCCTCGGCGGTGTGACGCGGCCGGTCCTGGTCGGAAAGGCGGGGCAGGACCCGGCACAGGTCCTGCAGCAACAGGTCGGCCAGGTCGTTGCTGAAACCGTTACGGACGACGACGCGCAGCACCGCCAGGTCCGTGCGGTTCTTCGGAAAGGTGTAGGCGGGCACCAGCCAGCCGCGCTCGCGCAGCGCGGCGGAGACGTCGAAGACCGTGAAGTTGTCGATCCCCTCCCGTACCCGGAAGGCGAACACCGGAGCCTGGCCGCCGTCGGTGATCAGCTCGAACCGGTCCAGCCTGGCGATCTCCCCGGACAGCCGGGTCGCCACGTCCCGGCAGGTCTGCTGGACCCTGCGGTAGCCGTCGAACCCCAGCCTCAGGAAGTTGTAGTACTGCGCGACCACCTGGGCGCCGGGGCGGGAGAAGTTCAGCGCGAAGGTCGGCATGTCCCCGCCGAGGTAGTTGACGTGAAAGACCAGGTCGTCGGGGAGCGCCTCGGAGTCGCGCCACAGCGCCCAGCCCACTCCCGGCATCACCAGCCCGAACTTGTGCCCGGAGGTGTTGATCGACGCCACCCTCGGCACCCGGAAATCCCAGTGCAGGTCGGGGTCGAGGAAGGGCGCGATCATCGCGCCGGAGGCGCCGTCCACGTGGATCGGCACGTCGAGTCCGGTACGGGCCTGCAGGTCGTCCAGGGCCGCGGCGATGTCGGCGACGGGCTCGTAGCTGCCGTCGTAGGTGGAGCCCAGGATGGCCACGACCCCGATGGTGTTCTCGTCGCACAGCTCGACGGCCGTCTCCGGGCTCAGGTGGTACCGGTCGCCCTCCATCGGCACGTACCGGGGTTCCACGTCGAAGTAGTCGGCGAACTTCTCCCAGCAGATCTGCACGTTGACGCCCATCACCAGGTTGGGCCGCCCGGCCGGCCGTCCCTCGGCCTGGCGCCGGTGCCGCCAGCGCCGCTTGAGCGCCAGACCGCCCAGCATCGCCGCCTCACTCGAACCGGTCGTCGAGCAGCCCACCGCGCGATGGGGCTCCTCGGCGTGCCAGAGCCGGGCGAGCATGTCCACGCACCGGATCTCCAGCTCCGCGGTCTGCGGATACTCATCCTTGTCGATCATGTTCTTCTCGGCGCACTCGGCCATCAGCCGCCGCGCCTGCGGCTCCGCCCAGGTGGTGACGAACGTCGCCAGGTTCAGCCGCGCGTTGCCGTCCAGCATCAGCTCGTCGTGCACCAGCTGGTAGGCCGTCTCCGGCTCCATCTCCCCGGCGGGCATGGCGTAGCGCGGGACCCGGACCGGCTCCCGGCTGAAGATCGGGTTGACCTCCAGATCGCGGCTTCCCCGCCCGGTGTGACCAGGCCGCCTCAGTGGCATCGTCCCACCCCCTTCCCCCGCCGACCAACGCCCTCACCTGGGCTTTCCCCCTAGGCTGGGTACCCGTGCCGCCGCGGTACGACACCAACCGCCGGTGATCCGCCCGGCTCCGTCACCGGTACGGCTGCCACCTGACCGTCTGGTCACGGGCCTTGAAACTGCGCATCCGGTGTTCCCACTGCGACCGGATACCCGGGTTGCTGCGCAGCACGGGCAGGACGCTGGTGACCAGCTTCAGCTCGCGGAGGCGGCGCAGCACCGGAAAACCGCGCCAGCGGGTGACGTCGAAGCCGTAGCCCTCGGCGAGCGACGTGTGCTCGTCGGCGGGGTAGTCCATCCGCAGGCGGCCGACCGCCACCGGGGCGAGGTCCCACTCACGCGGGCCGATCCCGGTGCTGTCGAAGTCGCACAGCACCGGCCCCCTGGGCCCGGCGATGACGTTGCCCATGAACACGTCACCGTGGATGACCCCGGCGGGGAGCGCGTAGTCGAGCGCGGCGAGCCGCTCCTCGACCTCGTCGCACTCGTCCAGCAGGAAGGCGTGGTCGCCCGCGGACAGGTCCTCCGGTTCGGCGAGCCGCTGACGGACCTCGGTCATCGGGGCCCACTCCGGCAGGTCCACCGGCGGGTCCGGCAGCCTGTGCAGGCGTCTGAGCAGGGTGGCCAGCTCGCCTCCGCCGGGGCGCGGGCCCACCTCGGGGGTGTACTTCCACAGCGTGACCAGGTGGCCCTCCACCTGGAGCGGCTGCTCGCAGCCCGGCCAGAGCCGCACCGCGGGGAAGTCGTGGTCGGCCAGCCAGCGGGCGACCCGCACCACGGTCGGCACCCGCGAGCGGGCGGCCGAGGATCCGGCGACGCGCACCACGACGGGCGCCCGGCGCAGGCGGAAGACCGCGTTGTTCGTGAACTTGATCAGCTCGGCGTCACCGGGCGCGAGCCCGGCCCGGTCACAGACCGATGCCAGCAGCGAGTGGAGCCGGTCGCGGGTGAGGCCGCCGGCCTGACCGGCGGCATGGTCGGTGGTCATCGTCATGCCGCACGCACCACCGAGATGCGCCGGGCGAGGTCCTGGGCGTCACCGGCGTGCGCCCGCATCATGGCGACCGCCTGCAGCGGCGCGAGACGGTCGGTGATCCGCATCGAGCGGATCTCGGTCGCCAGGGTGACCGCCTCGTTGCCGTTGGCGATCCCGGCGGTCATGTCACCGGCTCTGAGCTGCACCGTCGCCAGAGCGGTCAGCTCGAAGGCCCTGCTCCTGGCCATGCTCAGATCGCGCTGCCCGAGCGCGTCGGCGAGGAAGCGCTCGGCGATGCCGAGGTGGCTGTCGAGGTGGGTCTCGGCGAGGTCGGCGTGCACCATGCCGCTCGTGGCGTCGAGGTCGGCGGCGCCGAAGAAGCTCACCCAGGCCGGAGACTCGCGGTCACGGGCGCGAGCCAACTCGTCGGCCGCCCGGTTGATCGATTTGAGCGCGAGATCGCTGTCGCCCAGCAGGGCGTAGGCCCACGCCTCGTTGGCGAAGAGCATCGCCACGGTCCGCTCGCAGCTGGCGTCCTGCGCGCAGATCTGTCCGAGCTGGAAGAACCGCAGCGCGTCCAGGATTCGGTCGCAGTGCAGGTGGACGCGGCCCATCCGGTACAGGACGTTGGCCGCCAGCGAGGAGTTCCTCGCGTGTTTGGCCTGTTCGAGCGCGCGGGCCAGGTGGCTTCTGGCCGAGCCGTACAGGCCGACGTCGAAGGAGGTCCAGCCCGCGAGGTTGTGCTGGTCGGCCAGCGCCTGGTGCAGGCGGAGGGTGACCGACTCCGGGCATGAGGCCCGCAGCAGCCGCTGTGACCAGGCCAGCTGTGCCACCACCGCGTCGCGGCAGACCCCGCCCCCGTGCCGGTAGTCCAGGGCGCGCAGCGTGCGGGTCACCGTCTCGATCTGCTCGACGTCGGCCATGCCGATGCGGTGCGGGACGGGGGTCTCCGTGGGCGTGACCGGCTCGGTCCACTCTTCCGCGTCCCCGGATGCCGCGCCGATGGTCACCTGCGCGGCGTGCGCGAGCAGGCGGCGCACCTGCTCGTCCTCGCTGGAGTCGT
The DNA here is from genome assembly GCF_053592655.1 of Streptosporangium sp. NPDC002607. NCBI lineage: Bacteria > Bacillati > Actinomycetota > Actinomycetes > Streptosporangiales > Streptosporangiaceae > Streptosporangium > Streptosporangium sp. NPDC002607. The sequence continues at coordinate 88,465 of NZ_JBSFWD010000027.1, read as the reverse complement.
CGCGCTGGTCGGCCGCCGCCGCCGGGGCCAGTGTCGTGCAGGAGGCGTCGTAGGCCAGACCCATGTAGCCACGGGGAATCCCCAGACCGTCGGCGATCCGGCCCAGCACGTCGTACGCCATCACCTGGCGGCCCTTGAGGATCTCGGATATCTCCGACTGGGACTGCGCGGTGAGGGCGGCGATGTGACGCTGTGAGACGCCGATCCGCTGCAGTAACCGGTATACGGTGGCCATGTCGCGGGCGGCCAGAGCCTGTCGCATCTGCGGGCGTTCCCAGAGTGCGGGATCGACTTCCCGCGCGTTCGCGTTGCTGACGTTCATCCCGATCTTCCCACGGCGGAGTTCCCTTGCCGCCAAGGTAACCAGCGATGCGGCGTCGCCGGAGCCGTATCGGTGCGACCGATCACCCAAGGTGATCGGCTCGGCCTATCACCCGACCGATCTGCGGACAGTATTGGTCCTGCGACTCTCCGTATATCGGCCTTGTCCCTCAGGATGGGGGATTCAGACCAGCGAGCGCGATCCCGCGGCCCTGGTGTCCTACTCGATAGGAGCAACGATGCTCACCGAGCACGCTCCAGCTCTGGAGGTCGGCGTGCGCGGCAGGCACCGCGGACGCTTTCGAGTGACCGCCTGGTGTCTCCCCCCGGGCAACGCCGCCCGCCGGGCCCGCAAGCTGCTGCACGACCTGCTGTCCCGGCCGCCCTTCGCCCCCGACGACGTCGCCGACCTGGAGGTCGTGGTGACCGAGCTCGCCACTAACGCCGGCAGTTACGCCCCCGGCCCCTACGAGCTGCGCGTCCTGCACGACCGCGACCTGCCGATCAGGGCCGAGGTGGCCGACGCCGGCGGCGGGGTCCCGCTGATCGAACGTCTGCTGCGTCGCCCGTTCACACTCCCCGGCCACCTGGACGAGCTGTCACTCGGCGGACGGGGCCTGCGGATCGTCGAGGAGTTCACCTCCGGGCGCTGCGGGGCGCGCTGGACCCGGCTGTGCGGCACCGGGCAGATCGGAACCGGCGTCTGGTTCGACCTTCCGGCGCACCGCCCCCGGATGTGAACGCACCCGACGGGGCATGAGACCGGTTCACCGCCCGGACCTCGCCCTCAGCAGCGCGGACAGGCGCTCCACCTCAGGGTGATCGGGCCCGAGGGCGAGGTGCTTGACGCGCAGCGCGTCCCGGTAGCGTCGCCCCGCCTCCTCCGGACGGCCCTGAAGATCGTCCAGGTGTGCCAGATTCACCTGGCACACCGCCACCTCGTAGTGATCGGCGCCCAGGCGCTCAACGAAGATGTCCAGGGCCCGGCTCAGCGCCTCCTCCGCCGCCGCGAGCCTGCCCTGGTTCGCGAGTACCGCGCCGAGCACCGCCAGGTCCGCCGCGACCTGGTCGTGACGGGGACCGAGCACCCCGCGCCGGATCTCGATCGCGGCTCGCGCGTGGTGCTCTCCCGCGGGATCGTCGTCACCTCGGGCATGCGCGAGCCCCGCGAGATTGTGCAGAACGTCGGCGCGTGCCAGGGGGTCGTCCACCTCGTGCCGCTCCAGGCAGGCCGGCGCTCCGCGGTAGTGGGTCTCGGCCTCGCCGTAGCGGCCGAGTTCCTTGCAGAGCACTCCCAGGGCCAGCCGCACCGTCGCGCCCCGCGGCCGCTCCGCCTCGTCCACCAGCTCGAACGCCCGGCGCAGGTGCGCCTCCGCGGTGGTGTGCCGGGCCTGCCTGCGCTCGATGTCACCCATCCGGATCAGCGCGTCGGCGAGTGATGCGTCGCGTCCGCCCCGGCGGGTGCCGAGGCCAGCGACTCCACAGCCCGCCGGGCCCACTCGTGTGCCTGCGGGTAGCGGGTGAGCCCGTGCCAGAGTGACGCCAGATCCACCAGAAGCGCGGCATGTCCGGTGAGATCCACCTGGCCCGCCACCTCACCCGCCCGCCGCGCCCACCGCTCACCCTCGGCGTACCAGCCGCGCCTTCGGCAGTACGCACCGCGCAGCAGGCACCGGCGGATCACCTTGATCCGATGACGGCGGACGACTCGTTCGAACACCGTCAGGCAGACGGCTCACAGTGATTGGCGATGCGGATGGCCTCCGCGGTGGCGCTGCCGGTCTGCAGCACCAGGAGGACGGGTACCGCCGCCGTGAGGATCAGCGCGTACAGGCGTGCGATCTTTCGCATTGCCACTCCTTCTTTCCGGAGAATCAGGACGTCCTCATCGTGATCCCGGACGCTTATGGCCCGCGTGGAGTCGACTGGCGCACCCGGCGCCGGAGGAACCGTCCTGCCCGCCTCCCCCTTTCGCCCGTTCGAGCGCACCAGACCGGTTTTCCCACGGACCGTCGCGGCGGATTCGTTGTTGTGCCGGACTCCGTGGGAGTGTTGCGGCTTATGAGTAGGTCGTTGAAGATGACACACATCCTGCTGGTGGCCGCGTTCGCCGCCGGCCTTTCCGCCTGTTCGGCGGCGGACGGCTCGTCCGCCTCCTCCACCGCTCCGGCCGTCTCCGCCTCTCCCTCCGGCCCCGAGAGCACCCCCACCCCTGCTCCTGCCGTCACCGTCACCGTCACCGCGGAGCCCTCGTCTCCGGCCGGCTCGACCGACTCCCCCGCCGAGCTCGCGGTGGACGAGCCGGGCGACGGCGCCGGGGACACCGGACCCGCCGTCTACCTGCTCGGACCACTCGGCACGAGTCCGGGACAGCCGGGCTGGATCACCGTGCAGACCGGTGACGGCGATGTGCAGTCGGTCATGCTCAGCCCGGACGCGGTGGTGCTCGACGCGCGGGGAACGATCTGCGACACGGGCAAGGTCCCGCACAGGTGCACCGCGGCACAACTGGAGAGGGCGCTCAACGCGCGAAAGCCCCTGAACGCCAAGGTGATGCTCCAGGGCGAGGTGGCGGTAAAGATCGAGGCGACCACCGGGAAGTGACCGGGTCCGGCGGATCCACGCATTCGGCTACGTGGATCCGCCGGTCGGCCGCGGTGAGGTGCGGGTCAGCCCACCGTGCAGGGTGTGCCGTTCAGGGTGAACTCGGTCGGCCTGGGGTTGGCGCCGGTGTAGGTGCCGTTGAACCCGATGCCGGTCGAGGCGCCGGGCGCGATGCTCGCGTTCCACGACAGGTTCGTCGCGGCGACGGCGGCGCCCGACTGCGACCAGGTCGCCGACCAGGCGGGCAGGGTGACCTTCTGGTTGCCGGGGAAGGTGAACCGCAGCGTCCAGCCGTTGACGGCCGAGGTGCCGGTGTTGGCGATGGCCAGGTTGGCGCTGAAGCCACCTCCCCAGTCGTTGACCGTGTAGGTGACCTTGCAGGTGCCGCCCTCGCCGCCACCGCCGCCCGTGGTCGCGGTCACCGTGGCCGAGCGGGCCGAGCGGTTGCCCGCCGCGTCACGCGCGTACACCGCGAACGTGTAGGCGGTGCTCGCCGACAGCCCTGTGACGGCTGCCGAGTTGGTCGTCGGCGTCGCCACCGTGGTCTCGGTCGTGCCCTGCACCCGCACCACGTCGTAGCCCGTCACGCCGACGTTGTCGCCGGACGCCGTCCACGACAGGTTCACCGACGACGAGGTCACGTTCGACACCGTCGGGGTGCCCGGCGCCGTCGGCGGGCTGGTGTCCACGGCGGACTCGTAGGTCAGCCCGTAGCCGTAGGGGAAGAGCGGGGTCTTGCCGTCCCCGTCGTTGATCGGCTGCTGGCCGGCGCTGTTCATCCAGGTCACCGGGAGCCTGCCGGTGGGCTGGGTGAGGCCGAAGAGCACGTCGGCGACGCCCTGCCCCTCGGTGCCCGGCAGCCAGGAGGCCACCAGTGCGTTCCACCCGGAGAGCTGGGAGGAGATGTCCAGCGGGCGGCCGGAGACCAGGACCACGATCACCGGCACACCGGAGGCGCGCAGCGTGTTGATGGTGTTCAGGTCCGCGCTGTCCAGCCCCATGGCTCCGGTGCGGTCTCCCTGACCTTCCGCGTACGGGGTCTCGCCCACCACCGCGATCGCCGCCCGGTAGGAGGAGTCGATGCCGCTGCCGGTCTGGTTGTAGGTCACCGTCGTGGAGGATCCGACGGTGTTGCGGATCCCCTGCAGGATGGTGGTGCCGGGAGTGATGTTCCCCGACGAGCCCTGCCAGGAGATCGTCCAGCCGCCGCTCTGGTAGCCGATGTTGTCGGCGCTCCTGCCCGCGACGAAGATCTTGCCGCCGCCGGTGGCCAGCGGCAGGACGTTCCCGCCGTTCTTCAGCACCACCTGCGACCTCGCCACCGCCTGGCGGGCCAGGGCGCGATGCGCGCCGCTGCCCACGGTCGAGGTGTAGGTCCGGTCGGCCAGTGGCTTCTCGAAGAGTCCCAGCTCGAACTTCTTGGTCAGGATGCGCCTCGTGGCGTCGTCGATGCGGGACAGCGGCACCCGCCCCGCCTGCACCTCGGCGCGGAGCAGGTCGATGAACTGCCGCCAGGCCTCGGGCTCCATCACCATGTCGATGCCGGCGTTGATCGCGGTTCGCACGTCGACGGCGGAGAGCCCGAGAGCGCCGTCGATCTGGTCGACGCCGTTCCAGTCGGAGACGACGAAGCCGGTGAAGCCCAGCTCGCCCTTGAGTACCGAGGTGACCAGATACTGGTTCCCGTGCAGCCTGCTGCCGTTCCAGCTGCTGAACGAGACCATCACCGAACCCACCCCGCGGTCCACCGCGGCCCTGAACGGCGGCAGGTGGACCGCCCGCAGCTCGGTCTCGGTCAGCCGCGTGTCGCCCTGGTCGACGCCGTTCGCGGTGCCTCCGTCGCCGACATAGTGCTTGGCGGTGGCCAGCACCGAGGCCGGCCCGTTCAGCGCCGCGCCCTGCGTGCCCGTGATGAAGCTCGTCATCGACGAAGGGATCTCCGGCAGTTCCCCGAAGGACTCGTAGGTGCGGCCCCACCGGTCGTTGCGCGCCACGCACACGCAGGGGGCGAAGTTCCAGTCGACGCCCGTCCCGGTGACCTCCTCGGCGACCGCCCGGCCGATCTGCTGCACCAGGGCGGGATCCCGGGTGGCGCCGAGCCCGATGTTGTGCGGGAAGATCGTCGCGCCGACCACGTTGTTGTGGCCGTGCACCGCGTCCACGCCGTAGATCATGGGGATGCCCAGCGGCGTCGCGAGGGCGGCGTTCTGGTAGCCGTCGTACATGTTCGCCCAGGAGGTGGCGTTGTTGGGCGAGGGCACCGAACCGCCGCCGGACAGCACCGAGCCGAGCCGGTAGGTGGTGACGTCGGAGTTGCCGACCGAGCCGCGTTCCGCCTGGGTCATCTGGCCGATCTTCTCATCCAGCGTCATCCGCGAGAGGAGGTCGGCGACCCTGGTCGCCACCGGCAGGCCGGGATCCTGGTAGGGATTCACGGCCGTCGTCGCCGTCGCCGTCGCCGGGACGGATATCCCGGCCGCCAGCAGCAGTGCGGCGAGCCCGACGCGGAGACGGCGGCCCGGCCGGCCCGGCCGGTCGGTCAGGAGGGAGGTGCGCACATCAGGCCCCTTCGGGGAGTTCTTCCGGAAAAGCGGGTCGGACGGTGCAGGGCGGCGCGATGGCCGACGAACCGGCGGCACGGCTTGCACAGGCCACTGTGGGAGCGCTCCCACATCTCGCACCATAGAACGGGGGCCAAGGGAACTCCACCTCCTCACCGGCCTGCCGTCCCGACATTCACCGGGCTACCTGGACGGACTCGCCCCGGCCCACCCGCCGCCCGGTGAAAATTTCACCTCGGCCCAAGCCGCACAGGTCCTCGGCGGTTCCCGGCGGATCGCCGTACCGCTGATCTGCTAGAACGGTGTTCATGCCGCAAACCCGCCGGCAGGCGGGCACCACAGAGGGCACGCAGAGGTCGCGTAGATGTTGAAGCTGGACCGGTTGGTGAACGTTCTCGGTGGCTACGGGGCTCGGCTGTGCTGCGCTCCGGCGTCGCGGGACGTCGAGCTGCGCAGCGTGGTGGTGCATGATCCGACCGACACCCGCCCCGCGACCGGTGACGTGTTCCTGGCGGTGGGCGTGGAGTCGGCGTCCGACGCCGTACGCCTGGCACAGGCGGCACGGGCCGTCACGGTGCTGGTGCACGGGAACCCTCCCCTCGACGAGAGCGCGCTGGAACAGGCTCGTGCCGGTGGGATCGCCGTGCTGCTCGTCGAACCGGCGGTGTCCTGGAGCCAGCTCCTCGGCGTGGTGTACGGCCTGGTGCTCGAAGGCAGCCAGGCCGGGCGGGGGCCGAACGATCTGCTGGCCTTCGCGGACACGCTCGCGGCCGAACTCGGCTACGCGGTGACGATCGAGGACCAGATGTCGCGGGTCCTGGCCTACTCCGGCTCGCAGCAGACCGCCGATCCGGCACGGCTGGAGACGATCCTGGGCAGGCGGGTGCCGGACGCCATGCGCCGGCTGTTCGAGCGGGAGGGCGTCTTCGCCCATCTGGCGACCTCCGACGAGCCGCTGTTCGTCGACCCCTCACCGGCACACGGCCTCAGAGGCCGCATGGTGGTCGCGGTGCGGGCGGGGCGCGAGCTGCTGGGATCGATCTGGGTCGAGTGCGAGAGCCCGCTGTCCGACACCCGCCGGACCATCCTGGAGGACGGGGCGCGGGCGGTCGCACTGCACCTGCTGCGTTCCCGGGTCAGCGCGGACCTGGAGCGTCAGGTGGAGTCCGATCTCGTCATCCAGCTGCTGGAGGGAACCGCCGACGCGGCCGCGGTGATCAGCAGGCTCGGCCTGCCCCGGGAGCGGTTCCGGGTGATCGCGCTCCAGGCGCACATCGCCGAGGAGCGGCATGCCGCGATCCTGCTGGCCTTCGAACGCGCGACCACCGGTTTCGGCTGGTCGCGGCCGGGACGGAGCGCACTGTTCGGCAACACCCTGTACACGGTGCTGCCCTGCGACAACGACGCCACGCCCGTCCTGGACTGGCTCACCGCGATCGCGAACGTGCTGCCGCGGCGGGTCACCGTGCTCGCCGGTGTCGGCGGCCCGGCGGGGCCCACCCAGCTGGCCGCGAGCAGGCAGGAGGCCGACGAGAGCCTCGCCCTCCGGGCGGTGCGGCCCGCCGGCGCCCCGGCGGTCGTCTACGACGAGGCGTGGGACGAGATCCTGCTGCAACGCCTCCGGTCCGCCGCCTCGGCGGGGCGTACCCCCGCCCGCGGGCCGGTCGCCGAACTGACCCGGCATGACTCCGAGCACGGCACCCAGTACATCGCGACGTTGCGCGCGTGGCTGGAGGCGCAGGGCGATCTGGCCGTCGCCGCCGGCCGCCTCAGTGTCCACCCGAACACCGTCCGTTACCGGCTGCGGAAGATGGCCGAGATCACGAACCTCCAGCTCGAACTACCGGAGAAGCGGCTGGCGATGATCATCGCGCTGGCCGTCGGCCGGGCCTAGCCTCGCGGGGCGGAGGAGGGAGCCGCGGTGGGCGCCAGATCCGGGGCCCAGCTCCCGGCGCTTGTCGCCGCACGACAAAACACATCATTGTGCTTGTCCGAAACGCACACACCGTTCTCTGTCCATGCCAGCGATGCTCGAAACAGGCAATGAATGTCAGAGCGGAGAAAATGGTCATGGGCATCGACGGTGGGCCGCGTACGGCGGTGGTGATCGGCGCCGGCGTGGTGGGGTTGTCCACCGCCTGGTTCCTGCAGGAGCGCGGCGTGGAGGTCACGGTCGTCGACCGGGACGACGTGGCCGCGGGCGCGTCGTGGGGCAACGCGGGCTGGCTCTCCCCTGGGCTGGCCATACCGCTGAACGAGCCCGGCATCCTCCGCTACGGCCTGCGCTCCCTGCTCGACCCGAGCGCCCCGCTGCACATACCGGCCACCCCCGACCCGGCGCTGCTGTCGTTCCTCACCCGGTTCGCCCTGAACTGCAGCTGGAAGTCCTGGGGCCGTGCCGTACGGGCCAACCTCCCGTTCAACGAGGAGTGCCTGGAGGCGTTCGACGTGCTCACCGCGAACGGCGTCGAGGCCCCCACGGTCGAGGCCCCGATCATGGCCGCCTTCGAGACCCCGCGGCAGGCGGTGGCGCTCCTGCACGAGCTCCAGCGCATCAACGAGTCCGGCCTGGAGATCAAGTACAGCGCGTTCGAGGGTGACGATCTCGGCAGGCAGGCGCCGCAGCTCTCCTCGCGCGCGCGGGCCGGGATCCGGCTGGACGGGCAGCGCTACGTCGACCCCGGAGAGTTCACCCGGTCTCTCGCCCGCTCCGTCGTCGCCCGGGGCGCCACGATCCGGTCCGGCTTCCGGGTGATCGACGTCTACTCCCACTCCGGCGGGATCGCCGTCCGGTCGAGTGACGGGGACTCCGTCAGCGCCGACGCCGTCGTGCTGGCCACCGGCGCCTGGCTGAACCAGCTCGGCGCCTCCTGGGGCGTCCGGGTGCCGGTACGTGCCGGACGCGGTTACTCGTTCACCGTGCCGACGGACGAGCCCGTACCCGGGCCGATCTACCTGCCCGCCGTGCGGGTGGCCTGCACGCCCTACCAGGGCAAGCTGCGCGTCGCCGGCACGATGGAGTTCCGGGACGCCGACGCCCCCCTGTACCAGAGGCGCGTCGACGCGATCATCGCGTCCGCCCGGCCGCTGCTCAGCGGCGTCTCCTGGGAGGAGCGCACCGACACCTGGGTCGGTCCGCGCCCCGTCACCCCCGACGGCAGGCCGCTGATCGGCGCCACCCGTGCCCCCGGCAGGTACGTCGCCGGTGGCCACGGCATGTGGGGATTCACCCACGGGCCGGTCACCGGTCGCATGCTGGCCGAGCAGATCACCACCGGAAAGCAGCCCGTGGCCCTACGGGACTTCGACCCCGTCCGCTGAGGCGGGACGGTTCGGTCCGCGGGCGGTGATCAGGACGCTGCCCGAGGGGATCGTGGCCCAGTCGGCGATGCCGTCGCGGATCCAGGCCACGGTCCCCGCGCCGTACTCGGCCGCCAGCTCCGCGCGATGGGCGTCGAGCCGCTCCAGGATCCGCCGGTAGAACGGCTCGGTGTGCTCGGTGAGGTCCTCGACGGCGTCGACGCCGAGACCGGCCGCGCGCAGGATCTCCAGGTACACCCCGGCCTGCTCGATGGAGTGGACCTGGAACATCTCGAAGTACGTCGCCAGCCGAGGCCGCAGGTCGTCGGTGACGGGAACGTGCAGGCACGGGGCCTCCACCACCAACCGGCCACCGGGCCGCAGCACCCGGACGAGCTCGGCGAAGAGCGGCTCCGGCGCGAAGTGCGGCGTCGACTCGAAGACCAGTACCGCGTCGAACGCACCGTCGGGGTAGGGCATGGCCAGCGCGTCGCACCGCTCGAAGGAGACCAGCGGCTCCACGCCCCGCTCGCGCGCCCACGCCCTCCCCCGTTCCAGCGCCCGCTCGTCGACGTCGATCGCCGTCACCCGCGCCCCGGTGCGCTCCGCCACCGTCACCGCGGGACGCCCGTTCCCACAGCCCACGTCCAGCACCAGCTCACCGGCCCGCGCGTCCAGGCGGTCGACCACGACCCCGGTCAGCCGGTCGGTGGCCTCCTCGATCGGCGTGTCGTCGTCGGGTCCCGACCAGTAGCCGTAGTGCAGGTCGAGCCCGCCGACCTTCTCCGTCAATGAGGCCAGGTAGTCGTAGGAACCCGTCGTGGGATACGGCGTGCTGGGCATCTTTCCTCCGTACGCTGATCCGGCTCACCGGCTACCAGGACACCGGCAGTGATTCGAGGCTGTAGGCCGCGTTCATCGGGGTGAACCGGAGCTCCTCGAACGGGACGTCCAGCCGCAGGCCGGGGAAGCGGTTCAGCAGGCGGGGAACGCAGACCCGTAGTTCCAGCCTGGCCAGCTCGGCGCCCAGGCAGTAACGGGCGCCGTGCCCGAAGGCGAGATGGGGCAGCGGCTCGCGGGTGATGTCGAACCGGTCGGTGTCGGGCCCCAGGACGGCGTCACGGTTGGCCGACGGCAGGGAGCACAGGACGTACTCCCCCGCCCGGATCTCCTGGCCGCCGACCGTGACGTCCTCCTCGGCGGTGAAGACCTTGCCGAAGGAGACCACCGACAGATGGCGGAGCATCTCCTCGACCGCGCGGTCCACGTCGGCCGAACCGGCGCGCAGCGCCGCGGCCTGGCCGGGGTGGCGCAGCAGGAGCAGGGCTCCCAGCCCGATCGTGCCGGCCGTCGTCGCGTACCCCGCGAGCAGCAACTGGGCGGCGATCCCGGCCAGCTCGGCGTCGGAGAGATCCGCGCCGTACGACGAGATCAGCCTGCCGACAAGGCCGTCGCCGTCGCCGGGATCGCGGCGGCACCGGGAGACGAACGCGCTCAGGTAGGTGTCCAGCTCTGCGAAGGCGACCGCCTGCTCCAGCGGCCTCGGGGTGAAGTCGAGGAGGACGTCGGCATTGCGCCGCAGCCCCTCCCGGTCGGGCTCGGGGATCCCGAGGAGTTCGAGGAAGATCCGTGCCGGGACCGGGAGCGCGAAGTCCGCGATCAGGTCGGCGCCAGGCCCGGAACGGCACATCGCCGCCATCCGCTCGTCGGCCACGGCCTCGACACGCGGGCGCAGCGCCCGCAGCCGGCGGGCCCCGAACTCCGCGTTGAGCATCCGCCGGAGGCGCGCGTGCTCGCGGGGGGCGTACGTCGAGAAGAAGCCGGGGCGCGGCGGCGGGAACCCTCCCGGAGGCTCCGGCGGCGGGATCGGGCCGTCGACCGCCGCCCTGGAGCTGAATCGCCACTGGTCCGCGACCACGCGGCGGGCGTCGGCGTAGCGGGTGACCATCCACGCGCTCGCCCCGGTCGAGAGGGTGACCCGGACCACCGGCTCCTCGGCCCGCAACCGGGCGAACTCCTCGGCCGGGTCGAGGGGGCAGACGCTGGAGCGGCGGACGAAGAGCGGTACCGGCGGGCCGTCGTCGATCACGGCGGTCACGCGTGCGGGGAGGGGGAGAGCGGGTCGTCGCGGTGCCGCACACCGAGGTCGCCGAGGCGGGTCACGATGTCGGTGACGAGTGCCGCCTCCGCGTCCACCGGATAGAAATGGTCCCCGGGGAAGGTCAGCAGCTCGAACCCCGCGGACGCGACGCGGTTCCAGGCGCGCATCTCGTCGTGGCTCACGCGCCGGTCGTCCGCCCCCAGGTAGGCGGTGATCGGAGCGGCGATCCTCGGGGTGGCGGCGGGCCGGTAGGCGTACAGCAGGTCGTGGTCCGCCCGCAACGCGATCATCGCCAGGTCCATCAGCTCGGGGAAGCGCAGCAGCGCCGGATCCGCGGCCGCGGCCTGCTCGGCGAGTTGCTCGTCACCGATGGGAATCCGCCGCGCGTCGCTCGCGCACAGGTGCGGCGCCGCGTGCGCGGACACCAGCAGCGACGCCGGGGAGATCCCGTGCTCCCCGGCGAGCCTGACCGCGACCTCGTACGCGACCACGGCGCCCATGCTGTGCCCGAACAGGACGAGCGGGCGGTCGGCCATGGGGAGGAGCACCTGGCAGACATGGTCGACGAGGGGCTCCATCCGGTCGATCGGCCGCTCGTTGATGCGGTTCTGCCTGCCCGGGTAGCACACGGCGGACAGCTCGATGTCCTCGGGCAGGTGGTCCTGCCATCCCCGGTAGAAACTCGGTGACCCCCCGGCGTGGGGAAAGCAGATCAGGCGCAGCCGAGGCTCGGCGAGCACCTGCCGCCGGCGCAGCCACATGCACTGATCCGCCGGGATCGTCTCGGTCATGAAAGATCACTCCTTTCGAGAACCGGGCGCGGACCGCCCGCCCCGGTCTCTCCCTCGCCGTCCGCCCACGTCACGGCGAGTGCCTTCGCCAGGCCCTCGATCGTCGGAGCGACGAACAGTGCCTTGACCGGAAGCTGAACCCCGAATCGCTCCTTGCAGCGCTGGACCACCTGCAGCGCGCTCAGCGAGTGCCCGCCCAGGAGGAAGAAGTCGTCGCGCCTCCCGATCGTGTCGACGCCGAGCACGTCCTGCCAGACGGCCAGCAGCTCCAGCTCGCGAGGACTCCACTCGTCGGTGCCACCGGCGGGTGGCACGGCGGGGTGGCGCGGGCGAGGAGGTCGTGACCGGGCGGCGGGCACGGCGGGGCGCCGCGCGGCCTGCCCCGCGCTCCCCGGCGGCTGGGCGGAGACGACCACCTGTCCCAGGGGAAGGGCCGCCAGGCACCTCTCGAAGGCCTCGACTCCCTCCTCGGGGCTCAACCCGCCGCTCAGCCCCTCACCGGTGAGCTCACGGTGGCGCAGTTCCATGTCACGGGCCATTCCCACCCCGTTCCAGCGGTCCCAGTTGATCGACAGCACCGGCAGGCCGTCGCGCCGCGCGCAGAGGGCGAACGTGTCGAGGAAGGCGTTGGCCGCCCCGTAGCAGGTGAGCCCGGGAACCCCGGAGAACGAGGCCAGCGAGGAGAACAGCGCGACGAAGTCGGGAAGCGCGCCGACCTCCCGCAGGACGGAGACCAGGGTGGAGGTCCCCTCGGTCTTGGCCCGCAACGCGGTGGCGACGTCGTCCTCGGCCAGGAACTCCGCCATGCCGCCCCCCGGCACACCGGCGGCGTGGATCACTCCGTGGATCTCGCCGAACCGCGACCGCGTCTCGTCGAGAACCTCCCCGAGGCGCCGGGCGTCGGCGACGTCCGCGCCGCGTACCAGGACCTCGTCTCCCCGGCCCGCGAGGAGAGCCGTCACCGCCTCGCCCTCCCGGCTTCCGGGCCCGTGCGGCGGGAACTCCCCGGATGCTCCGCGCCCGATCAGGACGAGCCGTGCCGAGTACGTGTCCGCGAGGTGCCCGGCCAGCCGCAGCCCGATCCCGCTCGTCCCCCCGGTGATCACGTAGGTCCCGCCCCGGCGTATCCGGGGGCCCGTTCCCGGTGTCACCCGCAGCGGCTCGAAGTGGCGCAGCCAGCGGTGTCCTGCCCGCAGGCCGATCGGGTCCTCGCCCGGATCCCCGCCCGGATCCTCGCGGGAAGGGCGGCAGAGCTCGGCGAGGAGCTCCGTGGCCCGGGTTCCGTGCTCCTTTCCGTCACCGGGATCCAGGTCCACGAGCCGGATGCGCGCGTCGGCCAGCTCGTGGCGGAGCGGCCCCGCGGCTCCGATCGTGAGGGCCGCGCGCGGGTCGAGCCGCTCGCCTCCGGTGATCTCCAGGGCACCCCTGGTGACCAGGGAGAGATCGGCCCGCGGCCGGCCGCTCAGGGCACGGGCCAGGCCGACGACGTGGCCCAGCGGCGGGCAGGTCCGCGAGAGCGGCGGCGATCCCCAGAGGCAGACGATCCGCAGCGGTCCGGCCGCGTCGGCCTCCACCGTCTTCAGGAGCCTTTCGTAGTCCTCCCCGCACCCGGGGTCGATCGTGATCCGGTCCGGGGCCGCGCGCTGGAACGCGCGTCCCGGGGTGACGACGACCGTGGTGGCCCCGTACTCCGCCAGCTTCACGCTGATCGCCTCGGCGAGGGGCGAGGAGTCGGAGAGCAGGATCCAGCGGTGCTCCCGCACCGCCGGCCCCGGATCCGCCGGCACCTCCACGGCCCTCCTCCAGGTGACCCCGTACAGGCCGTCGGGTGAGCGTTCCGCACCGGAGAGGGCGGCGGGCTCTGTGGCGCGCACCGGGTCCGGCGGGCGGGTGACGGTGGGCGCGAAGGGATAGGGCACCGCGGGCAGCCGGAGCCGCCGTTCCGGCCAGAGCGAGGGCAGGTCGACCTCGACGCCCGCCTCCCACAACCGGCCCAGCGCGCGGAGCAGGACCTCCCTGTCGGCCCGCTCCTCCATCGGGTGGCGGGTGACGTTGACGACCACGGAGTCCGTGCCCGCCCGTACCCGGACCGGCGTGCTCAGCGTCGTGCCGGGACCCACCTCGACGAGGATCTTCGGCCCGTCGGCCAGGACGTGGTCGAGTGCGGCGTCGAACCTGACCGTCGCCCGCAGATGGGTCACCCAGTACTCAGGGTCGGCGAAGTCGGCGTCGTCGGTCCCCGTCACAGCTGAGATCAGGCGCATCGAGGGGGCACGCAGCGCGATCCCGGCGAGGAAGCCGCGAAACTCCCCGAGTACGGGGTCGACCAGGGCCGAATGCGCGGCGGTGCCGAGCGGCAGGAGGCGGCCGGTGATCCCGCGCCGGTCCAGCAGCTCCCTGACCTCGGCGATGTAGGCGGCGGGGCCGGCGAGCACGCAGGACGCCGGGCCGTTGACCACCGACAGGCACACTCCCTCTCCGAGGAAGGGCTCGACCTCCCGCTCGGAGGCCGGAACCGCCAGCATCGCCCCGTCGTGCAGCGAGGCCAGCAGCTCGCCGCGTTTGGACACGACGGCGAGGGCGTCGCGCAGCGACATGACGCCCGCGACGCAGGCCGCCGCGTACTCACCGAGGCTGTGCCCCATCAGCAGGGAGGGGATCACCCCTTGGGACATGAGGAGCCGGGCGAGCGAGATCTCCATGACGAACACGGCGGGCAGCTCCAGGGAGGGGTCGCTCTCCCCGTCCGGGACGGCGACCGGCATCGCGCCGGGCCCGTCCGCCCACAGGGCACCCAACCGCCCGGCGGCGGAGCGGTCCGGCAGCAGGTCCAGGCACTCGTCCACGGCCACGCGGAAGACCGGCTCCTCGTGGTAGAGCTCGCGCCCCATCCCGGGATACCGCGTTCCGCCACCGGGGAACATGAACACCACGTCGGCGTTGCCCGCACGGCCAGCGGAGGCGGTTCCGCCGGCCGCGCGCCCGCGCAGCTCCGCCACGGCGTGGAAGCGGTCGCGGAAGACTCCGGCATGGCGGAAGGGGAGATGGCGACGGCCGACCGCGAGGGTACGGGCGAGGTCGGCGAACTCGGGATCGGAGACGTCACCGAGGGCGTTCGCGCAGGCTCCGGCCATCTCGGCGAGGGCCGTCTCGTCACGCGCGGACAGCGCGACGAGCTGCCACGGAGGGGCCGGGGCGGTGGGCGGGCGCGGCGGCGGCTCCTCAAGGATCACGTGGGCGTTGGTGCCACCGATACCGAAGGAGCTGACGGCCGCCCGGCGGGGGACATCCGTGAGCGGCCAGTCCTCCTCCGCCGCCGCGAGACGGAACGGGCTCGTCTCGAAGTCGATCTCAGGGTTGGGGTGCGGTGAGACGACGGGGCTGGGCGGGATCCGGCCGTGCTGGACCATCAGCGCGGCCTTGATGAAACCGGCCACTCCGGCTGCCGCGTCGGTGTGCCCGATGTTCGATTTCACCGAGCCCAGCCGGCAGTATCCACGCCCGGTCGCCCCCGCCGCCCGGTAGGCCCGGGTCAGCGCGGTGACCTCCACCGCGTCTCCGAGCGCCGTGGCCGTTCCGTGGGCCTCGACGTAGGCGACGGTGTCCGGGTCGACACCGGAGACCGCGAGCGCGGCCTCCACCGCGGCCTGCTGGCCGCGGACGCCGGGTGCCGCGTAGCTGAGCTTGTCCGAACCGTCGTTGGTGACCGCGCTTCCGGTGACCACCGCGTAGACGCGGTCGCCGTCGGCCAGGGCGTCCCCGAGCCTGCGCAGCACCACGATCCCGAGGCCGTCCGCGGGGACGAACCCCGACGCGTCCCGGTCGAAGGACCGGACATGGCCGTCGGCGGACCAGACGCCGCCCTCCTGGTGCAGGTAGCCCTGCCTGCGCAGCGGCGTCCAGGAGACCCCGCCGGCCAGGGCCATGTCACAGTCGTGGGTGATGAGCGCCCGGCAGGCGAGGTGGATCGCGACGAGCGAGGTGGAGCAGGCGGCCTGCACGGTGATGCTCGGCCCGGTCAGGCCGAGCTTGTAGGAGGCCCGGGTGGAGAGGAAGTCCTTGTCGTCGGCGGCCGCCAGGAGGTCCGCGGAGGTGCCGAGAAAGGCCCCGCGGTCCCTGTCCCGGTGCGTGCCGAGGGTCTGCCCCGCGTAGACGCCGATGGTGCCGGGGAAGTGGTCGGGCGCGTGGCCGGTGTCGTCCAGGGCGTGCCAGGCGGCTTCGAGGAACATGCGTTGCTGCGGGTCCATGAGGGCCGCCTCGCGCGCCGAGTAGCCGAAGAAGGAGGCGTCGAACCGGTCGGCGTCCCAGAGGATGCCACCGGCGGGAACGAGCTCGGGATCGGCGAGGCGCGCCTCGCTCGCCCCGCCCTCCCGCAGCTCGTCCGGGGTGAGCTCGGAGATGCCCCGGCGGCCCTCGGCGATGAGGCGCCAGTATTCGGCGACGTCGCGCGCGCCGGGAAAGCGGCAGGCGATGCCGACGACCGCGATGTCGGCGCCCGAGACGCCGACACCCGCGATGTCGGCGCCGTCCGCGTTCGTCGGTTTCAACTCTGTCGTCCTTTCCAGCGGCGTTCCTCCAGTGACCGGCTTCCGGCGAGCAGGTTCCTCCTGCTCGCCGCGGCCGTCGCGAGGTCTCGCCCGGACCGGTCACGATCCCCGGCGCGCGTGTCGAGAAGTGCCGCGAGCGACCGCACGTCGGGGGCCGCGATGAGGTCGGCGACGGGGAGCAGGACCCCCCGGCGTTCGTGGATGTCGGCCTGGAGGGTGATGAGATCGACCGAGGTCCCGCCCAGCTCGAAGAAGTTCTCCTCCGCGCCGACCTCGTCGAGTCCCAGGAGCAGCCCCACCATCTCGGCCACCTCCCGCTCTCCCGGACGCGAGGACACCGCGTGGCCGTGCCGCGGCCGGCCGCCCGCCGGGCTCGGCAGCGCCGCGCGGTCGACCTTGCCGTGGGAGGTCAGCGGGAGCCGGTCCAGCGTCACGAAGAGCGACGGGATCATGTACGGGGGGAGCTGACCGGCGAGCAGCTCGCGCAACTCGCCGGCGGGAACCCCCGGCCCCCGCGAGAGCTGCGCGTACGCGGTGAGCCTGGCGGTTCCGGTCTCCTCACCGGTGGTGGTCACCGCCGCTCCGGTGACGCGCGGGTGGCGCATCAGGGCCGCCTCGACCTCGCCGGGTTCGATCCGGTATCCCCGGACGTTGAGCTGCTCGTCGATCCTCCCCACGAAGTCGATCTCTCCCCCGGGCAGCCGCCGGGCGAGGTCGCCGGTACGGTACAGGCGCGCGCCCGGGCGCCTCGCGAACCTGTCGGGGACGAACCTCTCGCGGGTCAGGTCGGGCCGCTTCAGGTATCCCCGCGCCACACCGCGCCCTCCGACGCACAGTTCGCCGGTCTCCCCCTCCGCGACCGGGTCACCCGCCGCGTCGAGGATGTGGACCTCGACCCCGGCCAGCGGGCGTCCGACGGACGGCCTGCCCGCCCCCGGCCGGCAGCGCCCCGCCGTCGCGGACACGGTGGCCTCCGTCGGACCGTAGGCGTTGAACAGGCGCACTCTGGACGCCCACCGCTCCACCAGGAACTCCGGCAGCGCCTCGCCGCCCGAGGTGAGGGTGGTGACCGGTACCGGGACGTCCTCGGGCAGGGTGGCCAGCAGCGACGGAGCGCCGGACAGGTGGGTGATGTCCAGCTCGCACAGGACGCGGCTCAGCTCGCGGCCGTACAGCGGCACCCCGGCCCCGGGGACGCACAGGGTCGCGCCGTTGAGCAGGCTCATCGCGAATTCCCAGACCCAGGCGTCGAACGTGACCGGCGCGAACTGCAGGACGCGGGCCCCTTCGAGGTCGCCGAAGAGCAGCCGCAGCCCCTCCGCCAGGTTGGTCACGCCGCCGTGGTCCACCAGCACGCCCTTGGGGGTACCGGTCGATCCGGAGGTGTAGAGCACGTAGGCGAGACTGTCGGCCCGGGTCGCCGGTGCGGCGCTTCCCTTCGCCGATCCCGTGGCGGGATCCGGCCTTCCGAGGTCCGGCCGTACCGAGCGCAGGCCGTGTCCCGGCAGCAGTTCCTCCGGGTCCCGGTCGGCGACGACGATCCGGGCGCCCGTGTCGGACAGCACCAGCTCGTTCCGTCCCACCGGGTGCGACGGCGGCAGGGGCACGTAGGCGCCACCGGCCTTCCAGATGGCCAGGACCGCAGCGGGCAGCAGGAAGGAGCGCTCCATCAGCACCCCCACCGTGTCGCCCGCCCGCACCCCCGCCGCCACGAGCTCACCGGCCAGGACCGTGGCGTGCTCGCGCAGCTCCGCGTACGTCATCCGCCCGCCCGGGTGGACGAGAGCGTCACGCTCGGGCGCGACCTCGGCCCATCTCTCGAAGAGATGGTCGGCACCCACCTCTGCCCACCCCTCGCAGAGGCGGCCGGCACCGGCCGCGCCGCCGGCCGGTTCAAACCCGTGCATGCTTCCCCTCAGCGGTTATGGACGGCCGCTCGGCGGCTGCGGAACTGTTCGGTGAGCACCGCCACGTGCTCGCGCCGGTAGCCCTGGTCCATCGCCCTCTGCACGCGCTCACGCATCACACCCAGGTAGGACTGGTCGATCCCGGCCCGCTCCGCGATGCCGGTCAGGTTGTCGAGGACGTCCAGGTGCGAGGTCAGCGGAGCCTGCTCGAAGGTGTAGTCACGGCGCGCGATGAGACCGAGACCGACGCCGATCGTGTTCTGGAAACCGGGGTCGTAGAGCGGCACGGATTCGGCGAAGTCGTTGAGGGGGACGCCCAGGCTCTCCGCGATGGCCGAGCATTCCAGGAAGCCGTTGACGAACGCGTAGTAGAAGGCGCTGGACACGACGTGGTAGGCCTTCGCGTAACCGGGATCGGAGCCCAGACGCACCTGCTTGCCGGAGAGCGCCTCGGTCACGCCCGCCAGTTCCTTGAAGTCCTCGGCCGCCCCGCCGTAGACGGTGAAGCAGTCCTCGGTACCGATGGCGTCCGGGTAGTTGAGGATCGCCGCCTCCAGGTATCTGCCTCCCGCGGCCTCGACCCGCGCTCGCAGCGGGGTGACGTCGTCGGGGACGCCGCTGGCGTTCTGCACGACGAGCCTGCCGGAGAGATCGGCCGCGGCCCCGTCCAGGACCCGGTGGGTGATCTCGTAGTTGAGCAGGCAGAACAGCACGATCGGGGAGTCCTCGATCGCGGCGGCCGCCTTCTCGTGGATGTGGACGTTCCTTCCCGCGAGCCTCTCCGACCGTTCGGGCGTGCGGTTCCAGACCGAGACCTCAAGGCCGGAGTCGGCGCAGGCCCGCACCACCGCGGAACCGATCACGCCGGTTCCGATGACTGTCATGTCCGCCATGTCAGTGCTCCATCCTGTTGAAGGTCATGACCACTCCACCGACCTCGGTGGCGTCCGCCCAGGCTGCGAAGGTGTCCAGCAGCCGCTCGGTGCCGGCCCTGCTCTCAAGCCGCTCCCGGAGCGCCCATACGAGCCGGGGGAAGGAACCGCGCACGTTCTCCGTGATGTCGACGAGTTCGGTGATCGCCATCCCCGCCTCCCGCGCCGCCGACAGGTGGTCCTCGGGCGCGTCGAGCGACACGGCGTTCAGCATGGCCAGATAGGGGCCGATGCGCCCGCGAATCTCCTCCGTCATCGGAACCCGCAGGTAGGGAGTCTCGACCACCAGGCGCCCCTGCGGGCGCAGGACCCTGGCGACGTTCCGGTAGAGATCGGCGATGTCGAAGTGCGGGGTGACCTCGAAGGCCAGCACCGCGTCGAACGAGGCGGTGGCGAACGGCAGGTCCAGCGCGTCGACGCGCCGGAAGTCCACCATCTCCGCCACCCCGTGCGCCGCGGCGTGCTCCGCCCCGTTGCGCAGTGCCTGCCGGTCGATGTCGATCGCGACGACCCGCGCCCCGAATGTCCGGGCCAGGCGCACCGCCGGACGGCCGTTGCCGCAGCCCACGTCCAGCACCTGCGAGCCGGGGCCCACGTCCAGCCGGGCCAGCACGAAGTCGGTCATCCGCTCCGTGGCCTCGGAGATTGTGGTGTCGTCGTCGGGCCCCGCCCAGAAGCCGTAGTGCCGGTCGGGTCCCGCCGTCTCGCCCACCAGTGCGGCGAGCTCGTTGTAGGTTGACTCGATCTCCGAGGGAGCCGTTCTGACGTTTCCCGCGTCCACCCGGAGTTCGGAGTCCTCACCATCCAGACCAGAAATGAGAAACCTCCCGAACCGGCACCAATAACCTTAAATTGCCGATCGAATTAATTCCCCGGCCGAGCGAAACAGTAGCAGCGGGGGCCGACACAGTCGACGACCTCGAATATCGGTTTCCCACCCATTCGGGTCAACACTTCCACGAACGTCGGTACCGGTACACCACCCTTTCGCCATAAAACCATTTATCGACAAAGGGCACCGAAAATCGGATCTGTCTTTCTTGGTTTTGCCTTTCCCGCTTCACGGGTAATCCCGCTACGGAAGCCGGACCGCCTCCGCGGATGGTGAACCAAACGACTGTCGGCACCATTGCCCACAAAACGGATAACCGACTCAGGCTGATGGGCGTCAACGGCGACGCCGAGGTCCGGCGCGGTGGCCGATTCCGGACTTGAACCCAAGCCAGCGAACCGAGTCATTCACCGGAGAGACCGTGGACATCATTCCCGAGCCCGTCGACTACCCTTTCGGTAAGCCCATCCGTCTCGACGTCGACTCCGAATACACGCGGTGCCGCGAGCGGCCGGGGCTGACCAGGGTCCGCCCACCCTACGGTGACGACGCCTGGCTGGTGACCCGCTACCACGACATGCGTTCGGTGCTGCGCGACCGCCGTTTCGTCCGGACGCCCCCCACCGGCGGCGACGAGGCGCGCCTCACCGTCCTGCCGCTCCAGGACAGCATCCTCAACACCGACCCGCCGCAGCAGACCCGGCTGCGCCGGGTGCTGGCGAGCGGGCTCAGATTCAACACCGAGCGGATCCACCTGCTCCGATCGATCGCCGAGCAGCGTTCCCTTACGCTCATGGCCGGGTTCGCCGACACGCCTCCCCCGTACGATCTGGTCGGCGACTACATCAAGCCACTGGTCGTGGAGGTGCTGTGTCCGCTGATCGGGATCCCCAAGCAGGACCTCGCGATCTTCCTTAACTGGTTCGAGGGGTTCGCCAGCACCACACTGGCCGCCGACGTCGTGGAGGCCAGGGTCGAGGAGATCTCCCGCTACACCGACCGGCTCATCGCCGCCCGGCGCGCGGAGCCAAGGGACGACCTCGTCAGCGTCCTCGCCCACGCCCTGGACGAGGAGGGTCCCGACGGCGCTCCCGCCGAGGACGGGGGGCTCGCCGAGGCGGAGATCAAGGAACTGGTCAACGACATCCTGCTGGCGATCGACAACGTCTCGACACAGCTGACGAACGCCTTCTATCTCCTGCTCACCTCGCCCGGGAAGCTGGCGGAGCTGCGCGCGGATCCCGGGCTCATCCCGGCGGCCGTCGACGAACTCATACGCTACGCACCGTTCCCCTCACACGTCACCTTCGCCCGTTACGCCACCGAGGACGTGGAGGTGGGTGGAACGCTGGTGCGCGCGGGAGAGCAGGTGCTACCCGCCCTCCCCTCGGGCAACCACGATCCGTCGGTGTTCGCCAACCCCGGCGAGCTCGACTTCCACCGCGGTTCCAACCCGCACCTGTCCTTCGGGTACGGAACGCACCACTGCATGGGGGCGCCCCTGGTGCGCATGCTGATAGGGGTCGCGATCTCCTCGCTGTCGGAGTGCCCGCCGATGCGCCTCGCCGTCTCGGACGACGAGCTGCCATGGCGCTCGGATCTGCTGATCCGCCGCGTGGAGACACTGCCCGTCACCCGGTGACGCCGCGCCCGGCACTCGCCGGAGAAGGACCGCGTGAAAAAGGTGGCGGTCGCCGACCGCACGACCGCCACCCTCATCATCCTGGCTATTTCACCTGACCGAAGACCTGGCCGGTACGTGAGGTGAGCTCGCCGACGAAGAAGTCGCGGCAGGCCCTGAAGTATTCCTCGCTGCTGATCTGGCCGTCGCGGTTGGTGTCGATATTGCCCGACGCCTTCTCCGCCTCGCTGCTGGACAGCCCCCAGGCCTGCAGCAGCTTCGCGTACTCGGATGGGGACAGGAGTCCGTCGTCGTCGATGTCGGCCGCCGCGAACTCGGCATCGGTCACCGGGCGAAGGAGCTTCTCGGCGTTCTCCTTCTTGGCGTTGTTCTCCATGTAGGAGCGGAACTCCTCCTTGGAGATCTCCTCGTTCCTGTCGGCGTCCATGGCCTCGGCCATGGCCACCCAGGCCCGGTCGTACGCCTCCGTGAGGCGGCGTCCCTTGGCGGATCCCTTCTCGTAGCCGAAGTGCTTGAGGGTCCTGTCCGCCAGAGCCTGCAGGTCGCTGTGCTGGATCCTGCCGTCGCCGTTGACGTCGACCAGCTTGAACCAGTGGTCCGATTTGCGGGCAATAGCGTCTATAGCCATTATTTGCTCCATTCATATGACGGCCTACTTCTGTGGCCGAAATACCCGTAGCGGAGCAACAAAAAAACCAAAGAACGAGAAATTCTGACAGCTTTCAGGAAAAGCCCAGCCGGACTATTCACGAAAAATCAGAGATATTCACACTCGAACGAGAGCCGTTGGGGAGGAACCGGCGTCACCGGTAGCGGAAGCCGTCGAGGAACCGGCGGAAGACACCGCCCACCCGGGGCAGGGGCTCGGCCGGCGGCGGTGCCACCGCGCGCTGCCTGGCGATGGGCTGATCGTAGTCGGTCCGCGCGATGGCGTCGACGATCTGGGCCTCGTCGAAGTCCTCGGACCCCTCGATCACCGGCACGAAACCGACCAGCATCCCGTTCCGCATCACCAGTGCTTCGAGCCCCGCCGTACCGTCGGTGTCCCAGTCCGCCTCACGCCCACCGGGCAGCAGGACCCGGACCCCGAACTGGTAGCCGCCTCTCGCCAGTTGAGCGTTGATGCCACGGTCACGCAACGCGTCGACCACCCGCCTGGCCCGATTCTCATCCATCCCTCCCACCGTAACCGGCCCCGGCCATCCGTGAGCACCCGCGCGGGACCCGGCCGGATGGCCCGGCACGCAGATCGGTCCAGTGATGAACCGTGAGGATCGCCGGTCCGACGTCGAACGACTTGTCCGGCAAGGGCGCGGGCCCGGCGGTTCGGGGGATGCCGCGGGTGGCCCCTCAGCGACTCCGCAACGGCTGTTTCGAGCTTCTCCACCCTCCGTCCGGAGCCGATGCCTACAGCCTGTCCACCCTGCGCAGGAATCCGCGCACGTCCAGGAAGTCGGCGAGCGACCGGCGGTGCTCCTCACAGGCCGTCCAGATCTTCTCTCGCTCGGGCGGGTGAATCTTCGGGTTGTTCCAGATCACGGCGTACACCGCCGCCTCCTGGCAACCCTTCGCCGAGCAGATCATCGGCTCGCTCATCCGCGACACACCGCTGCCCACGAGATCCCGTGCCCGTCCTTGGCCCAGCCCACAGCGAGAGCGCTCAGCCGGAGCGTCGACTCATCCATGCGTTCAGCCTGTCATGCCACTGTGACTCCGGGGAGGGCGGTACTCGGATCACCCGGCCGCGCCCCGGAGAACACCATGTGCGCGTGCACGACGGCCCGGAAAGGAGCGATCGGTCAGCCGAGGATGCCGCGTTCGTACGCGACCGCGACGGCCGCGGCCCGGTCCTTGACCCCCAGCTTGCCGTAGATATGGGTGAGATGGGTCTTGACGGTCGCCTCGCTGATGAACAGCACGGCGGCGATCTCGCGGTTCGACGTGCCCTTGGCGACGAGTACGAGCACCTCACGCTCCCTGGCGCTGAGCGTTTCGTTGCCCGGCGCCCTCATCCGCGAGACCAGGCGCGAGGCCACCGCGGGTGACAGCACCGTCCGGCCCTCGGCCGCCGCTCGTACGGCGGTGAAGAGCTCGTCGCGCGGCGCGTCCTTGAGCAGGTAGCCGGTGGCACCGGCCTCGATCGCCGGCAGGGTGTCGGAGTCGGTGTCATAGGTGGTGAGGACGAGCACCCTGCTACGCAGCCCGCGGCGGGTCAGCTCGGCGATCGCCTCGACTCCGCCGCCGCCGGGCATCCGCAGGTCCATCAGGACCACGTCTGGGTCGAGGCGGGCGGTGAGCGCGACCGCTTCGGCTCCGTCGGAGGCCTCGCCGAGAACCTCGAAGTCAGCGGACGCGGCGAACATGCCGTGCAGCCCGTCGCGTACCACGGGATGGTCGTCGACGATCAGCAGGGTGATGATCCGCTCAGCCATGGCTCAGCAACGGTACGCGAGCCGAGACGGCTGTGCCGTGTCCCGGCTCGGACTCGATCTCGACCGTTCCCGCGATGCGTTCGGCGCGGGCGCGCATGCCGCCGAGGCCGAAGCCGCGTGCGGTTTCGCGCCGGGGCAGCGCGTGCGGGTCGAAGCCGCAGCCGTTGTCGCGGACATCCAGGCTCACCTCGTCCTCCATGTACGAAAGGGTGACGCCGACCCGCGTGGCACGGGCGTGCCGACCGGCGTTGGCGAGTGTCTCCTGGGCGATGCGGAGCACGGTCGCCTCGATCTCACCGTGCAGCGCCTCGACGGTACCGGTGACGGTGAACTCGGCCCGCACGCCCGTCGAGACGGACCACGTCTCGACGATGTTCTTCAGCGCCTCGGGCAGCGTGTCGTGCTCCAGCGCTCCGGGGCCGAGGTCCTGGACCGAGCGGCGGGCCTCTCCCAGGCTGTGGCGGGCGAGGGCCGCGGCGCGCTCGACGTGGTCGCCGGCGACCGCGGGGTCGGCGCTGTCGGCGGCCGCCTGGAGCTGGGTGACGATACCGGCCAGGCCCTGGGCGATGGTGTCGTGGATCTCGGCGGCCAGGCGCCTGCGTTCGTCGTTGACACCTGCCTCGCGGGCTTGGACGAGGAGTTGGGCCTGCAGCCCCGCGTTCTCCCTCATTGCCTGCTCAAGACGGGTGTTGGCACCCTCCAGCTCCGCGATGGTGGCGGCCCTCGCCCTGGCGTGCCCGGCCTCCTTGACCCCGATGCTGCCGAAGACGAGGGTGAGCGAGGCGTTGAGCGCGAAGAGCGCGCCGAAGGCGACCCACTGCGTTCCGTCGGCGGGCGGCATACCGCCGGACTGCGAACCGGCCATGGTCACGGCGGTGGCGAGCAGTCCGGCGTACATCTGGCGGCGTGGCAGCAGCCGCTCGGCGTCGAAGTAGCCGATCACCACGTAGATGGCGAAGAACGGGTTCAGCCAGGTGAGCACGGAGCCGAGCACGAGGCGTGCGACGTAGTAGACCCGGCCCACCATGTCGTACTCGGACAGGCCGGGACCGGTGCCGCTCCACCACAGCTGCAGGGCCAGCGCGGCCACGGCGAGCGCCAAGACCGCGTGCCTCTCGTCACGGGTCATCAGCATGTCGCCCGAGGCGATCGAGACCAGGCTGGCAAGACCGAGCAGGGCGTACGGCCCCCAGCGGAAGAACTGGTTCCCCCACTTCTCGGCAGTCGTGTCGCCCGCCATCCGCGCGGCCCTCCTTATCTGCGCTACTCCCAACGGAACCAGCGTGACGCGGCACCGAGCAGGATCACAGTCCACAGTGCCGTGACACCGAGGTGCGACCAACCGGGCCAGTCACCCGCCGCCGCCTGGTTCAGCGCCTGCGAGGCCGCCCCGAACGGGGTGAACTCGACGATGCGCCGCAGGATATCCGGCATCGCCTGGACCGGAAACCAGACGCCCGCGGTGAACATGGCCGGGAAGAAGACCACCGAGCCGAGGGCGGCGGAGATCTTCGTGGTGCGGGAGAACGCGGCGATCGTCGCTCCCATCGCGAGCGCGCCGAGCGTGGTGAGGACCAGTGCCAGCGCGTAACCGAAGAGCTGCCCGGGGAGCGCCACGTCGAAGGCGAGGCGGCCCACGGCCATCGCGACGACCGCCGCGCACAGGGCGGCCGCGCCGTGCAGCACGATCTGCGCCCCCAGCAGCGAGACGGGCCGCACCGGGGTGGTCGACATGCGACGCAGGATGCCACGCTCCCGGTAGCCGGTGAGGACGGGCGGCATGGCCTGCAGCCCGGCCATGATCATGGCGAGGAGCACGACCACGGGGACGTACAGATCGATGACCCGCAGGCCACCGAGCTCCGGGTCGGCCTCCCGGAAGGACGGGATCAGGCCGAGGATCGTCAGCAGCAGGGTCGGGAAGACGACTATCCAGAACAGGCTGCCGAGCTCGCGGCCGAAGAGCCTGGTCTCGGACTTCAGCACGGCGGTGGATGCGGACATGTCAGTCCTCCTGTTCCGTGAGGTCTGTCGTGAGGTCTGTCGTGAGGTCGAGGAACGCGTCGTCCAGCGTGGCGTCGGCGACGCGCAGTTGCCGGGCGGTGATCTGATGCCGGGCGAGCAGTGAGATCACCGCGTTGACCGTCTCGTCGGTCCCGTTGATGACCAGCCGGTCGCCCTTCCGCTCCACCGAGGTGGCCGCGGGCAGCATGGCCAGTTCACCGTCGTCCAGCGGCCGCGAGGGCGTGAACGAGATGACCGTCGAGTTCGCGGTGCGGCCGATGAGTCCCGCCGGGGTGTCCAGGGCGGCGACCCTGCCCGCGTTGATCACGGCGACGCGGTCGCACAACTGCTGGGCCTCCTCCATGAAGTGGGTGACCAGCAGGACGGTCACCCCTCCGTCCCGGACCTCCTGGATGAGCTTCCAGGTGTCGCGGCGAGCGCGCGGGTCCAGGCCCGTGGTGAGCTCGTCGAGCACGACGACCCTGGGGTTGCCGATGAGGGCCAGGGCGATGAACAGCCGCTGCCTCTGACCGCCCGAGAGCTTGCCGAAGCGGGTGGCCAGCCGATCGGTGAGACCGAGCCGGTCGGCGAGCGAGCGCCAGTCGGCCGGTCTCGGGTAGAAGGCGCTGTAGAGCTCCAGCGCCTCTCGCACGGTGAGCTTCGCCTGCAGCTCACTCTCCTGCAACTGGGCGCCGAGAAACCGGGTCACCTGTGCGTGCTCGGAGACCGGGTCGAGACCGGCGACCCGGACCGTGCCGGCGTCGGGCACCCGCAGTCCCTCGACGCATTCCACGGTCGTCGTCTTGCCCGCGCCGTTCGGGCCGAGGATCCCGAAGATCTCCCCCTCCTGCACGGCGAAGGACACCCCGTCCACGGCGGGTCTGCCCCCGTACGCCTTGCGCAGCCCGCTGACTTCGATGATCGTCATACCTTGAGAATCCTGGTGGGCGGCGGTCCGGCACATCGCCCGTCACGCTCGAAATCACCTCAACCGATCGGTTGACACTCGGGTACGACCTCTCATCCGCCGAAGGTCGATGGCCAGAGGTGTCCACTCCGTGCCCGCGCCGCACGACTCGACCGCGTTCTCACCGACATGAACGATGTGCGGGGGTTCCGCCGGCGTCGACTGGCCCTCGCGACGTGAGCGGGGAAATCGTGCGAGACCGCGCACCACTCCGGCATGGAGATCGCCGATAGGACGGTTTTCCCTGCTCATGGCAGGTCGGCAGCCGATTCCCCGACCCGCGACCGGGTACAGAACCTGCTGCGCCCCGGTGACGGAGGCCGGGCCGCCGAGCCAGGCGGCCTGGAGCTCTCCGCTCCGCGGCACCCGGCGAACGTGGGGATCCTCCGCCGATCTTGGCAGGGGCTCGGAAAGAAGGTACGCGAAGATGGCCGAACGTACGGTGCCGCCTCCGGTGGATCTGCCCGCGCTCAAGCGGCGCCTCGGCAGCACAGGTGTGTGGCTGGGGTCGATCTCAGCGGTGCCCGCGGCCGAGGCGCGGCGCGCGGCCACCACGATCGAGCGGTTCGGCTACTCCACGCTGTGGTTCGGTGAGACCCCGAACAGCAAGGAGGCCCTGGCCAACGCCGCGGTCCTGCTGTGCGCCACCGAGCGCCTGATCCTGGCCACCGGCATCGCCAACATCTACGGACGAGACGCGACCGCCGCCGCCAACGGGGCCAGAACCCTGGCCGACGCGTGGCCGGAGCGCTTCGTCCTGGGCCTGGGCGTGAGCCACGCCCCGCTGGTCACGAGTCGCGGGCACGACTACAGCAGACCGGTGTCCGCCATGCGCGCCTACCTGGACGCCATGGACACCACCGCCTTCAGCGCGCCCCTGACGGAGGAGGCACCGAGGTTGCTGGCCGCGCTGCGCCCGAAGATGCTGGAACTGGCCGCGACCCGTGCCCAGGGAGCGCATCCCTACTTCGTCACCCCCGAACACACCGCCCAGGCCAGAAGGATCCTCGGCCCCGACCCCGTCCTCGCTCCCGAGCAGGCGGTGGTGGTCGACACCGACCCCGAGCGCGCCCGTGCCACCGCGCGCCACTACATGGCCCTGTACCTGGCCCTGCCCAACTATCTGAACAACCTGCGTGACCTGGGCTTCTCCGACGCGGACTTCGAGGAAGGCGGCAGTGACGCGCTCGTCGACGCGATCGTGCCCACGGGGGACGCGGAGACCGTCGCCGAACGTGTCCGCGCCCACCACACGGCCGGCGCCGACCACGTCGCCGTGCAACCCCTTGCCCGGACACTCGATCAGCAACTGGAACAGTTGCGACTGCTGGCTCCCCTGCTCATCGGCTGAGCACTACCCGTCCGCGGGAGGTGAGGGTGCCCGGATGGGCGGACTTGCGATACTTGTCCCATGTCCCCCACAACCTTCCTCCTCATCATCGCGTTCGTGGTGCTGGTCATCACGAACCTGCCTCGCCGAGGTCGGGCCACGTCGTACCAGGACGCCGACCACCGGGGCGTGGTCGTCTACTGGCGGCCCGGTTGCACGTACTGCATGAGGCTGCGTACGCGCCTGCGTTTCACGCGGCTGCGCTACAGCGAGGTCAACATCTGGGGAGATCCCGAGGCGGCGGCGTTCGTCCGCTCGGTCGCGGACGGGAACGAGACGGTACCGACCGTGACCGTGGCCGGAAAGGCGATGGTGAACCCGTCGAAGAGCCAGGTGCTCGAAGCGGTCAGGACGCACCTGGACCCTCAGACCTGACCCCACTGTTTGGAGCGCACTACCGACCACACGTGCCACGCGGCCGTGTAGCCGGCCATCACCGCGCCGAACCCACCGATCCCGCCCAGAATCACACAGCGCACCAGGTCGTACAGGCTCACCGCGGCACGGTCGCCGCTCCCCAGCACGGCCGCGCCGAGGACGGCGGCGCCCACGCCGACGGCCAGGACCCACCCGCGCACCCGTCCCGTCACGCCGGGCCGGCGTCCCGGCCGTACGGCGGCGCGCCGGTACCACAGCGCGAACCAACCGGCCAGGACCAGGAGCCCGCCCAGCGAGCTGACGTACATCACCACGTTGAACACCCGGTGCGCTCCGACGACCGAGACGCGCATCGCCGGCCAGTGCACCACGGCGAAGCCGCCCACCTGGGTGAACCCGTCCCACACCAGGTGCGTGGCGATACCGGTCAGCAGCGCGGCCGGCACCGCGATCCCGATCCCGGAGGGCGCCCGATCAGGTAGCCGATCACGTAACCCTTGCGGGGCCAGCGCCGTCAACGGCGCGCGGAGCAGCAGGTGGAACACGACGAGCACCGCGACTCCCACCGGCAGGGCCACCAGCAACCCGCCCGGCCAGCCGTGGGTGGTGTTCGAGGAGAAGGGCAACGGCAGGTAGTACGGCAGATCGGGCACCATCGCACCTACCGCCAATGCCGAGGGGGGCAGCCGGCGCCGCAGCGGCAGGATCGCAACGGTATGGCTCAGTGTGAAAGGCATGCCCCATTGTCGACGTCGGCGATGGTGAGCCACGGCAGGAAGACACGCCGAAGATTTCCGGAATCCGCGCGAAATGATGGGGCCGCCCGCGCCATGTAGGGAGTGTCCACTTTTCGTACCCACGAAGGAGACCTGCCTTGGGAAGCGCCCGTGGATGACGACTGGCTGGCCAGGTTCGAGGCCGTCTACCGGGAGACATACCACCAGATCACGGCCTACGCCGTACGCCGCTGTGACTCGCCGCAGGACGCGGCCGACGTCGTGGCGGAGACCTTCACCATCGCCTGGCGCCGGGTGAGCGAGCTGCCACCGGGACCGGAGGCCAGGCTCTGGCTGTACGGCGTGGCGCGCAAGGTGCTGGCCGGCCACCGCAGGAGCGCGGCCCGGCGCCGGCAGCGCAGCGTCGAGCTCGACACCGAGATGGCCGACCTCTACGGGAGTTCACCCGACAGCGGCGTCGAGCTGAGCGTGATCGCCCAGGTGTTCGGGAGCCTGTCCGATGACGACCGTGAGCTCCTCTCGCTGGTCGCCTGGGAGGGCCTGGGACGCGAGGAGATCGCCACGATGCTGGGTCTGTCACGCAACGCCGTACGCATCAGGCTGCACCGTGCCCGCAGGCGTTTCTCCCGCGCGCTCGACGAAGCCGGTGTCCGGTCCACCACGGAAAGCCGGATGGTTCCGGCGGGGAGGTCGCTGTGAGGAACGCCGATGAGATCAGTGAGCTGCTGAGGCCGCTGTCCCGGATCGAACCCGGGCAGCCGGACGGCCACGCGTCCGGTGCGGGGGCACGGGCGCTGCTGACCTCGATCACGGTCCGGGAGCCGGGACGTGCCCGTCGACCCGGCCTCCTCCCGCGCGGCCCCCGCCGTCTCGCGCCGATCCTGGCCGCCGCGGTCGTGCTCGCGACAGGCATCGTCGTGGGGCCGAGCCTGCTGGAGGACGGGGGTGGCGCGGCTACCTCCTACGCCAACTCCGCGGTGGAGATCCACCGGGAAGGTGACCAGTACGTCGCCCGCATCAAGGATCCGTTCGCCGACTACGACAGGTACACCGAGGCGTTCCACGCGGTCGGCCTGAACGTCGATCTGCGCCCGGTGCCCGTCTCGCCGGGCGCGGTGGGAAAGACCCTGGGGATGGTCATCACCGGCAAGGACTCTCTCGCCCCCGACCCGCAGGGCACACCAGACCCCTCCGGCCCCCGATTCGGGGGTGTCGCCCTCTCGGTGGAGACGGCGCCCAGGGGATGCCATCCGGGACGGAGCAGCCACTGCGTCATGGTGATGCGGATCCCCGCAGGTTTCGCCGGCGGGGTGAATGTCAGGCTGGGGCGCCAGGCGAAGCCGGGAGAGGAGTATGCGAATTTCGACGCGGCCCTGGCCCCGGGTGAGATGTTCGCCGGGGTCCGGCTGAGAGACGGCCGCTCCGTGCACGACATGCTGGCCGAGGCGCGCAAGCGCGAGCTGACCGCGGTGTTCAGCCTCATTCGGACGGACGAGGAGACGGGCGGCCTGTCCTTCGAGCCGCTACCCGCGGACCGGGTCGGACGCGGCTGGATCGTCTGGCACGCGTGGCAGGTGAAGGCCGGCGTGATCCGGTTGCTCGTCACCCCCGAACGCCTGCCCGAGAACCCGTTCCACAACGGAAGCGCACCACCGCCCGCCTCCTGAGTCGTGCGCCGTCACTTGACATCCATGTGCCGCCTCGCCGACGCTCGCAGGAGCAGGTGTCGCGACCTCGGCGGCCACAGGGGCCGTACGGGCTGAAACGTCGACTCTCCCGAAGGGACGACGTGGATGCACCCCATGCTGCGACGGCTGGACGACCTCGCCGCCCACCTGGCCACGCGTGGGGACGCTCTCGCGCTGCTCGGCCTCGGCTCGGCCGGCGCCGAGCACGACCGGCTCGACGAACACTCCGACCTGGACTTCTTCGTCGTCGTCGAGGACACCGCCAAGCCCCGCTACCTGGAGTCCATCGACTGGTTGCGGGCGCCCTGCCCGGTGGCGTACAGCTTCAGCAACGACCGCGACGGGCGCAAGGCGCTGTTCGCCGACGGGATCTTCGTCGAGTACGCGATCTTCACGCTCGATGAGCTGGCCCTGCTCCCCTTACACGGCGTGCGGGTCGTCTGGCAGCGCGACGACGCGCCCACCGACCTGGCGGGTTACGGAACGCCACCCGCCGGCCCGTGGTGCGACACGGTCGAGTTCCACCTGAACGAGGCCCTGACCAACCTCTACATCGGCCTGCACCGCGAGCTGCGCGGCGAGCGGCTGGCCGCGGCCCGCTTCATCCAGTCGTTCGCCGTCGATCGGGTGATCGCCCTGCTGCACCTCACCTCCGCTCGGGCGCACCACCGCCGCGACCCGTTCGAGCCGAGCCGGCGCGTGGAGCAGGCGTACTCGCCGGACGTGTTGCCGCTGGCCGAGATGGTTCCCGGATACGAGCACAACAGGCAAGCCGCCAGTGTCACCCTGGCCTGGTTGGAGGAGCGGTTCGCCGTCGACGCCGTGATCGCCGACGCCGTCCGAGGGCTTCTGCCGGTCGCGCCCGGCCAGTCACCATCCGCCATCCCCCGGAACTCCTCTGAAGATCACTCACGTGCGGAAAACGGACTGGCCGGACAATGATCGGCCATGACACGGTGTACCGGTGTCCGATCTCAGCAGACTTCCCCGCTCGGTCGCCGAGGCCATCGCCGCCGAACGGGACGGTGAGCGATTGCGTTACCTGTTCTTCTGGGGCCACCGGCCGGCGCGCGGCGGCGGGGTCGGCGCCGGATGCCTCAGCCAGTGGTGGGAGATCGGCTTCACCTCGGAAGGGCACCTCTTCCGGTCCGCCGAGCACTACATGATGGCGCACAAGGCGTGGCTGTTCGGCGACGACGAGACCGCCACGCGGGTCCTCGCCGCCGAGCACCCCGGCGAGGCGAAGAAACTCGGCCGCGAGGTTCGCGGCTTCGACGAGGCGATCTGGAACGAGCACCGCTACGGGATCGTGGTACGCGGCAACATCGCCAAGTTCGGCGAGCATCCCGAACTGAAGGACTTCCTGCTCGGCACCCGGGCCCGCGTGCTGGTCGAGGCCAGCCCCGTCGACCGGATCTGGGGCATCGGCCTCACCGCCGACGACGAACGCGCCACCTCCGCCACCACCTGGCGGGGCCTGAACCTGCTCGGCTTCGCCCTCATGGACGCCCGCGACGCCCTGGACACCGAGTCGTGAGACAGGACTCGCGGACGCGAGGGCCGGGAGCGGGGATGGCACCGCCGGATCGCAAGGCCGACGGGCGGGTTCGAGACACTCACTCCTCGTACAGCGTCCGGATCTCGACACCGCCCTCCACGCTGGGGGGCGGTTCGCCGATGGCGATCGCCTGGTCCAGGTCCCTCGCCTCGGCCGGGAAGATCCCGGCGAACACCTCCTTGCTCTTGATGAACGGCCCATCCGTCACCATGCCGCCCTTCCGGATCGTCGTCGCCATGCCGACGACCTTCGTACCCTCGCTTCGATCTTCGCGGTGACGGCCATGTCGGCCTCCGTGACGTCGGCCGGAATGTCCGCGACGGGGACTTCCTCGTAGATCGGAATCGCGTACTGCGGCATGTGAGCTGTCCTGCCTGTTGTACGGACGCGTGGGTCGGTCCTCACCGACCAGGACGCACGGGCATGTGCGAAATCGACAGCCGACAGGCGCGCCCCGGAAGTTCCAGGGGACCCTTGCCGTCTGCGAACACGACGACCGAGCGGCCCGGGAATCAACACGCACGCAGCGCCGAGCCCTGGCGGCGGCACCGAAAATGTCGGCGGGCCCTGCCAGGATCGCGCCACCCGACCGAACACACGATCTTGGAGATCCGCGTCATGGAAGCGAAGGACGTCAGGCCGGCCGCCTGGGACGAGGTCCGCGAGCGCGTTGACATCGGCGACGTGGCCGGGGTCGTGAAGGCGGTGACGGCGCTCGACGACGCCGGACGGCGCGAGGTGGCGCGCGAGCTGCCCGGATACGTCACCGTGCTCCAGGAAAGGGAGCGGCGGACCCTGGCGGAGCGCGAGGCCGAACGCGACCAGGTTCGGCAGACCCTGCAGGCGGAGCTGCAAGGGCGGCGCGACAGCGGGGAGATCTCCGAGCATCACTACCAGCAGGCGTGGTCCATGACCTGGTACGACGATGACGACGAGGAGGGCGGCTCCGGGGACGACGGCTGGGCCGAGCCGATGCGGGTCGCGGGCGCGGGCACGATCGGCGGCGCGGCGGCCGTGGTGACGTGGATCAACCGCAGGGAATTCGACCGCTGGGACCTCGCCGGCGCCCCGATGGCCGACGAGATCGAGCCGCTGCTTCAGGTGATCGCCTCGCGGCCCGCCGCGTGGCAGACCGACCTGGCCGTACGGCTCGTGCGCCGGCTCCGTCCCCGGCGCCGCCGCGCCCCTCGCGACCGGAACCTGCCGCTGGCGCTCGCTCTGCTCCGCCGTACCGGCACCACCCCGCCCGCGCACGACCCGCTCGTGGTCGGCTGGGTGTCCCGGGATGCCAGGCTGAGCGAGCTGCGGGCCGATCCGCTGCTCGGCCACCTGCTGCCCAGCCTCTTCGAGGCCGAGGGCGTCGGCCGGGCGCTGCGGAACGAGCGGTCGGGTCCTGACGGCACGACCTCCTGGCTCGGCGCCCTCCACACCCTCGCCGCCGAGGGCCGAGTGCCGCGAGCGCTGCTGCTCGATGGCTGCCGGCGCCGCTTCCTGCTTGGCGGCGAGGGCCCCGACCTTCGGTTCTTCGCACGCCTCCACGAGCTGCTGGATCCCACTCCGGCCGAGATCGAGCCGCACGCCGTCGACTACCTGCGGCTCCTGCCGGCCACGCCGGGGCCGGTGGCCGAGCTGTCGCTGGGGCACCTGCGCCGGCTGACCGGCCTCGATCCGGCGGACGTGGTGGAGGGGCTGGAGGGGCTGCTGTTCCGCGCGGAGGGCGGACTGGTGCGCGCAGGTCTGGCCTGGCTGGAGGAGTCCGTGCGGCGGGCGCCCGACCGGGCCGACGATCTGGCCCCTGCCCTGGCCATGGCGTTCGGCCACCGGGCACGGGCCGTGCAGGAACGGGCCGTGCACCTGGCGGTCCGGCACGCCGGACGCCTCACCCCGCTCGGCGCCGAGACCCTCCGCGGCGGCACGGGCACGCTGCCACCCGACCTGCACAACCGGCTGGCCGCGGCCATTGGCGGCGAGCGCGTCGAGGAGCCGGAACCCGAGGCCGAGGCCGAGGCCGAGGAGGTCTTCGTGCCGCGTCCGCTGCCCGCGCCGCTCCGGCCGGTGCCGGCCATCGCACCACCGAACACTCCGAGCCGGCTCGCCATCATGTACCTGCACGACGACTGGCGGGCGGCCGAACGCTGCCTGTCCGCCTTTGTCCGGCTCGTCGCGCGGGACAGGGAGTCGCTGCGTATCGCGCTGGCGCCGCTCGTCGAGCGCGACGAGCGGCGGCCGCGCCTGGGCGAGTGGCAGGAGCACGGCGATTGGATGATCGCCTTCGCGGCCGAACTGGCCGACCCCGGGCGGACGTACGAGACCCGCCGCACCGCGTTCGTCAACCAGGCCCGTCGTGAGCACGGGCTCCCTCCCCTGGCGTACGAGGAAGCCGACCACCTGCCGGAGCGCCGGCGCGTCTCGCCTCTGCACCGCTTCGTGCTGCTCCGCCACGCGGAGATCTTCACAGCGCTGCGTGCCGGATCCCTGCCGCCACTGCTGCTCGCCACGCCGAGCCTGTCCAACGGCCTCCTCGACCCGGCCGAGCTGGTGGCCAGACTGGAGGTCCTGGAGGCGTCGGGCGCGACGCCGCTGCCCGCCGACTTCCAGCAGGCTCTGCTCAGGCTGCCCCGCCGGGTCGACCCGGCGGTGACCGTACGGGCCGGGGCGCTGACATCGGAGGCGGGCCGCCGGGCGGCCCGCTGGCTGGCCGAGGGCGGGATGCCCGACCCCGAGGTGCGGGTGAACCGGTCGGGAGAGGACGACGGGCTCGGCTCGCGCGTCTGGATGGCATGCACCGTCGAGGCCACCCCCACCGGCCTGCCGCTGGTCGACGAACTGCTCGCCGACCAGCCCCGGCACGTCAACCCCGTGACGGGCGGGCACCTCGGCGGGATGATGGAGTGGTGGGCCGCCGTCCTGCCCTCGCACCGGGAGGTGGTCGCCGCCCACCTCGTACCACACCAGCCGGTGCCCGGCTGGAGCGCGGCGATGGACTCCCTGCGCCTGATCGACCTGGCCGGCGCGGCGGGACCCGCCGGGCGGGCCATCGGCGTTCTCCTCGCCAACCGGATCCTCCCCGGCCCGTTCACCTCCGGCGACACCTCCCACGCGTTCCGCGCCCTGCGGAGCCTGGCCGCCACCGGCGACCTGCCCGCCGAGGAGATCGGCGCGGAACTCGCCCGGCGGGTGCTCGAGGGTGAGATCACGCTCCGCCTCCTGGTCGACACCCTGGAGGCCGAGTCCGCTAACGGAACCCACCGTCACATCTGGCGAGCCCTCGCCGCGGCGCTGCCCTCCCTGCTCCCCGCCCCTGGCAGCCGCCCCACCACCGCCCACATCGACCTGGTCGCCCTGGCCGCCCGCCTCGCCCGACGGTCACAGGCGCGGGGGCGAATCCCCGAGCTGGCCGCCTTCGCGGCACGCAAGGGTTCCGGTCGCTTCTTCCGGCATATCAGAACCCTCCACGAGCAGCTGGCGCCGGGGAACGGCTGAACCGGGTCGAGGCCGAGCCGCCGGGAGGGACTTCGCCCTCGTTCCCCGGCGGGGAGCCTTTCCGAAGAACCGTGGAGATCGTGGGCAACCGGCTTCTCCAGCTCATCCCGGATCGGGGCCTCATCTAGACGTTCGAGCATCGTGTCACTGCTCAGGCCGATCGCTGTGGGGGCAGACCATGACATTCCGCAGGCGCTCACCGGAGGGTAAGCGGCATGGCTCATGTGCCGTCGGCGGATGACCCACCGCTACGGCCCTCCGGCTGCTGTAGTCGCCGGATCTGGAGGCGCAGTTCTCGTTCACGGTGCGCGTGCTGCTGCTCGCGCCGTAGTTCCAGTTCTTCGGCGGTCGCGTCGTCCCAGCGCGCCCGGGTCGCCTGGATGTGATGCAGGGTGACGCGGGACAGCCACACGATGCCGATCGCGATGGCCATGAGCACGGTCACGTGACCGGCGAAGAACAGCACGAAACCGGCGACGAAACACATCCAGTACGCGGTCTTGACAGCGATTTCTATCGCATCGATGTGCTTTTCGAACAGCGTCATCCCTTATTCCGATGGTGTTGGGGGGAGTAGTCGCTCCAGCATGAGAGGAATGACCGAAATATTGGTTTCGCCCGTTCGGGTGGTCATGGTTCCAGCAGCGGAAGCGCGATGCCAGCCGGGTACGGGACTTGCCGATTTAGATGATCAATACCTACTCTGGTATGCGACTTTTTCCTTCATCACGGGGTCATGAAAAGGACGGGGGTGGCGTGGCCGAGCGGATGGTGCCCAGTCCCCGGCACGAACGGCTGAGGCAATTGCTCGTCGAAGCCGAATACAGGGCTCATGAGGTGCGGCAGGCATACCAGCACGCCTCCTCGGCGATGCGTTCAGGGCGGGTGTGGACGGGGCCGACGGCCACCACCTGGACCACCGAGCTGGAAGACCGGCATCAACGGCTCGGACGGCTCGCCCAGAACGTGGTGGACGCGGTCGAGGAGGAGCTGCGCCGCTCTCCCCCGCTGGTGACCGAGGCAGAGGCGGACGCCATGCGCCGGGAGATGGCCGGACGCACGTGACCGTCATGACCATGAGGGGGAACGTTCCATGGCATCGACCGCCGAGTTCTGCGGAATCGACCCCGAACAGATGGGTCAGCTCGCCACCTCCCTGCGCGGCGCCGCCGACCGGCTGACCGCGTTCAGCATGGAGTTCGAGGGAAAGCTCCGCCAGAACGGGGTCGAGGCCCCCGCACTCCGGGAGATCACCGACATCGCCGACTGGGGCGGGAGGCAGGTCTCCATGCTCCACGACCGGATCGACCTGATCAAAAACCTGGGCAACGGCGCCCCGGAGCTGGGCGGGGCGGGGGGCGCGGCCTCGATGGCGGCGGGCGGACAGGGGCTCATCCGGCTCCCCGACGAGCTGAAGGACTTTGATATCGCCCAAGGTCTGGCCAGAATGTACGGCGAGGACATCCTCGTGAACTTCCACGGCGAGTCGCAGGCCAAGCTCATCCACGAGCACATCGACGACGTCGCCGAACTCGCCGACAACCCCCAGGCCGCCGCCGCCTTCTTCGCCCTGCTCTCCCCAAAGGTCCGCAACAGCCTGCCCGACCTCATCGCGAGCACCGGCAGCAAGACCGCCAAGCAGGACCTGGCCGCCTTCAGCAAGGCCCTCGGCGCGGCTCTGAACGCCCCCGCCCTGGTCCCGGCCTTCGCCAAGGTCAAAGACGACCTGGTGAAACCCGCCGATAACAAGGCCGCCGCCTGGAACCGGCTCGCGCTGCTCAGCGGCGCCAACGCCCCCTCCTCCGTTCGCAGCGCGGCGGCCCACGCACTGGTCCTGGACGAGTTCGCGAAGAAGCCCCGGCAGGACTGGCGCGCCGGCGGGCCTGCCGAGACGAAGGCGTACGGCCTGCCTTCCGACCTGGTCGCCATGGGGCTGGAGGTGCTCGCCGGAGACGGTACGGCGGTACGAGACGCATTCGCCAAAATGGGCGGGGCAGAGGTCACACTGAGCCGGACCGACAAGATGAAGCTGTTCTTCGACTACGCCAAGGAGGCGGGCACCGGGGATCAGGTGGCCGACGCCTTCGGCCGGGTGCTGGAGGCGGGCTCCGAGGCCACGGCCGAGAAGGCCGGGCAGCACAGCCCGGAGGCCGCCGCCTTCGCCCTGGACGCGATAAGGGTCACGGGCTCTTTCGGCGCCGACCTGCCGACGGTCGCCAGCGACTCCATGGGCGTGATCGCGAAGTCGTACATCCATGAGTTGGCATCGGGAGCCCGATTCGACAAGGCCGTCTACCGAACCTCTGGCATGGAGGTCCCGGAGAATTGGCGCGCCCTTTCCGTCGTGACCCCGATGTTCTACCTCAGCCCGGGCGACACGTATCGCTTTCTGAAGACCTTTGTTGGCGACAAGAGGGTTACCGACGACTTCGACGCGACCGCAGCACAGTTCCGTCATGACACGCTGACAGCAGCAGCTCGTTTGGATGCGCAAGGCTCGACCCGATATTTCGAGGACACAGCGAAGATGTTCGGTGACCTGGCCGGCGTGCAGTTCAAGGCGACACTGGAGGTACGTGGCGAAATGGACGCCACTGACGACCTGATCCGTGACATCGTCAAGAACACCGTCTCCTTCGGAATCGACGGGATCCCCATTGCGGGTGAGGTCGTCGCAGCGGGATGGGAACTGACCAAGGCATATGGCGTCGGCACAATCCTCGATGTGGCTGACAGCATCGAGTCACGGGTAGAGAAAGCTACCGGAGCTCGGGCGGACTTCGTTCTGCGCCTGAAATACAATATGGCCAGCCTCCTTCATAATGCCGATTATCCAGCGAGCACCCCACCTGCCGAACTCATCAACAAAAACACCGGAAACCTCAAGTCTTATGACGAACTCACGGCAGAGGCGAAACAAGAAGCCAGCGATGACAAGAAATGGGAGCAGGTGTTACAGGAGAAGCTGGAACCTTATGAACGCTGGATGGACAGCAACAGAAAACTCGACGACAAGGCTGAGGACGCCTCAACCTACCAGGCCAGCGAACGATCCAAGGAGGAGATAAGCATCTGGGACTGAGCCGCTTCCTTACCGCGACAGACAGGCAGTCACCGCATGCAGCCGCCAGGTGGGAGCCTCGGGGGCCACATATACGGTCATCGTTATATCAGGATCCTTCTTTACACCATAGATGAACCGCCCTTCCTCTGTCTCCATTTGACTGAAATCGAACTCCAGCTTGTAGCCGAGAACTCGGGCAAGGGTGTTCTCCATCAGCGTTTGGGCTCGATCCAGGTGAACATCCAATGGTTCATCGACGCGCTCATAATCGGCCGTAGCTCGCAGCGATCGTTTGAACTTATCCTTGTCACAGCGGATGTCCTTGTCCGGGCGCTGCACAATGCGCAGTTTCTTGAGCGGATTCTTAAAGATACTATTGCCCTCCAGGCGTTGGGTGTCCTTTTGTAGCTCCGCCACCGCCTCTCCCAGAGAGGGCTCGGAAGTGCATCCCGAGGTAAGCATCACCAGCGCCAGGCTGACGGTCAACAACCGGGCGACGCGCATACGGTACCTCCGAGGCGGTTGACGTCGAGACGTACCAATCTTCACTCACCCGGCCCGCCTTCGCCACACCCTTCACATGCCCGTCCGCAGAAAAGGGTGACTTCGAAGCGATCCGCAGGTTCCGGCCACCGGCGCCGACCCCGGCGGAGGGATGTTCTCGCCGACCAAAGCTGCGATCTGGCCAACCGAAAGGTCACCTGCCGTCGCGGGCCTCCTTTTCGGGTGATTTCCGATGTTCGCGGCCGGAGAGTGAAAGAGTGCTGTCTTATTCATGTGCGGCCCGACCTTTCTCTGATCAAGAAGGTGATTAACCACTTTCTTTCTTGTGCTTTCGTGAAGAGGATTTCTGTGCCTAGACTGCCTTACCGGTAGTTGGCCTGCTACCGGATCGGCAGTCCAGGCTAGAGCGGATGATGACAGCCGTTGGTCTACCCGGACTGGATTCGATATCACCGGCTGGATATTAAGTCCGTTTTTTCCAATTCGAGAGGAAATACGATGGACAGTGCGCCGTCTCTCGACCCTGGATCCCCCCGAGTGCGGTTCGGCGCCGAGATGCGCCGCCTGCGGGAGGCCGCACAGCTCTCGCAGACCGCCGTGGCCAGACGCCTCGGCTGCACCCAGACCCAGATCAGCCGCCTGGAGAGCGCCAGCCGAACGCCGTCCAAGTCCGACGCCGAAAGACTGGATCTGCTCTACGGGACCGCCAACGGCATCTCCTTCACCGGGATACGTGAGCACATCGTCGCCCAACCCGGCGGACCGGCCTGGTTCTGGAACTGGGCCGAGGAGATCGAACCCAGAGCCACCGTCATCCGCTCCTGGGATCCTCTCCTGGTACCCGGCCTGCTTCAGACGGAGGCATATGCCAGGTATCTCTTCAGCCGAGGACCACAAATCACGTCTGAGGAGTTGGAGCAACGTGTCGAAGCCCGCATGCAGCGGCAACGGATCCTTGATCAGGAAGATGCACCCACGCTCCTCGCCCTTATCGATGAGGGTGTACTGCATCGTCGGATCGGTAACCCCGAGTTGATGCGGGAGCAATTTGGTCATCTGCTGGAGGCCGCACAGCGGTCCGCCATCTCCATCCAGGTCGTCGATTCGGAGTGCGTGGCGGGCCTGGCAGGAGCCTTCATGATTGCCGAGCTTCCGAACGGGGAACCAGACGCTGTCCATTCAGACTCACCCGCTCAGGGACACATCACGACCAATCAAGATCTTGTGGCTTCCATTTGGAAGCGCTATGAGGCAATAAGGCTATGGGCTTATCCTGAGCACATATCCCTCAAAAAAATCGAGGAAGTGAAGCGGGAATGGACCTGAGCGCTGCCATCTGGCGAAAATCATCACGTTCCTCGGACAACGGCGGCCAGTGTGTCGAGGTGGCCGCCAACCTGCCCGGAGTCGTCGCGATCCGCGACAGCAAAGACCCCAACGGCCCCAAACTGCTCCTCACCCCCACCGGGTGGACCGCCTTCGTCCACGGCATCAAAGCCGGCGAATTCGACCGCTGACCCCGTCTCGGTCAGGAGAAACCGTCGAGGCCGAGACCGGGGGGCATCAAGCCCTCCCTTGGTACGGCAAGCCCGCCAACCGTCTCCACTGGTTCGAGCAGGGCTACGCGTCGAAGAAGCCGGGCGCCTGCAACACCTGGAAGGCTCCCGCCTCGAAGGTCGCCTGCCCCCTGCCGGCTCGTCTCGGGGGACGAGCCATGGCCAGGGTGGTTCCACCCGGCGGGCGAGGTTCAGCGGTTGCCACCGACCTGTGCGTACGCGGGTTCACGCCCGGGGAGAGGGGGTGGGCAGCGACGATCTCGCTCCACGTGCGCCCCCAGACGCGGATGCCGCCCTCCTACTTGGCGACGCGAGCGAGCGGCCCGATGGACGATGCCGTCCGCCGCTGCGGATGGAGATCGGGTGAGGAGGGTCAAGGTATCGGGTCCCGGGTGCTACTGGACGGGAGTGCAGGTCACGGTCGGGGCAGGGACGGCGGAAGCCCCCCGATGGATGAAGGCCAGCTGGACCGCGGTGTTCGGCTTCATGGGATTCCACGACCCGTTGCTGTGGACGGTGACATCGGCCCCCGACTGATCCGTCCGGCCGGCCAGAGAGACGGCGACCTTCTGCTTGCCCGGCCACGTCCAGTTCAGCTGCCACTCGTCGATGATCGAGGTGCTGGTGTTCTTGATCGATATCTCGACCATGTTGTCGGTCACCCAGGACCCGTTCTCCTGGTAGGACCAGGAGTTGACCTCCTGGTACGTCGCCGTGCACGTGGAGGCCCCGGCCGCCTCGACCCCGAGGATCGCAACGATCACCGGCGCCAGGACCACCACGCCCAGGGCGCCGGCCAGTCGACTTCGCATGTTCGAACTCCTCCAATCCGGATTTACTAGGATTTTCTACTAAATCCTTACGGTTTTGGTCAAGGAGTGCGCTGACCTGGCCATACAAACTCTTGACTTCTTTACTGACACTTGACTCTGGAGCCACCTGATCGCGTGGGATCACCCGCACCCCACCCCTCGACACCGGCCATCACCTTCCGCCTGGCACCCGCCGGGTCCCGATGAGCGCGGCCTCGAACCTTCCACTCACCCTCGCCGCGCTTCTCACCATGCGCGGTGCCGCACCTTCAACAGCGGCCCACCCTCCGGCGTGGCGCCCCGCGTGCGGGTTCTGGATGCTCGTACGCCACGTCCACGGACGTGACCACAGCCGGCGACAGCCGCACACCACCGGACGCGAAAAAGCGCCCCCAACCGCGAACACGCAGGTCAGGGGCGCTTTTCTTATGATCACAAGGGGTAGGGCGGGCGGGACTCGAACCCGCGACCCAGGGATTATGAGTCCCCTGCTCTAACCGGCTGAGCTACCGCCCCTCGTGCACGCCGTACTGCGGCATTCAACCAAACGTGGGCGCTGTTCGCACACTTGCCGGGCGGGACGGGTTCAAGATGTGACCTTTGGCGGAGCCTGGTTCCAGGGACTCGCTACCCTAACGGTGGACCTTGTTGAGGAGTGTTGGATCATGCGCGTTGTTGAAGCTTTCCGGGAGTCGTACGGAACGGAGCCCGCCGGGGTGTGGCACGCGCCGGGGCGGGTCAACCTGATCGGGGAGCATACCGACTACAACGACGGATTCGTGCTGCCGTTCGCGGTGCCGTGGGGGGTGACCGCGGCGGTCTCACCGCGCGAGGACGAGGTGATCCGGCTGCGGTCGTTGCAGGTGGACGAGCCGGTCACGCTCGCGACGCTCGACCAGGCCGAGGGCTGGACCCGCTACGTGGCCGGGATGTTCTGGGTGCTCCGCGGGGCCGGGCACCCGGTCGGGGGCGCGGACGTGGTGATCGACGGGGACGTGCCCCAGGGAGCGGGGCTGTCGTCGAGCGCGGCGCTTGAGGTGGTCGTCGGTACGGCGCTGAACGAGCTGTACGAGCTCGGCCTCACCAAGATGGAGATCGCGCTGGACGCGCAGAAGGCCGAGAACGACTTCGTGGGCATGCCGTGCGGGATCATGGACCAGGCGGCCTCGGCCCTCGCGGAGGAGGGGAAGGCCCTGTTCATGGACTGCCGGAGCCTCAGCACCAGGAGCATCCCGTTCGACCTGGCGAGCCACGGCCTCCAGTTGCTCATCATCAACACCGGGGTGCGCCACGAGCTTCCCGACGGGAAGTACGCCCGCCGCCGCCGTGACTGCGAGAACGCCGCGAAGTATCTGGGCCTCGACGCGCTTCGCGACGTCACCGACCTGGGTGGCGCCCTCGCCAGGCTGAGCGGCGACGAGCGCAGGCGCACCCAGCACGTGGTGACGGAGAACCACCGGGTCGAGGCGGTGATCGGGCTGCTGCGGGCCGGAGCGGTACGGGAGATCGGTGCCCTGCTGAACGCCTCCCACCTGTCGCTGCGCGACCAGTTCGAGGTGTCCTGCGCCGAGCTGGACGTGGCCGTGGAGTCGGCGGTCAGGGGCGGCGCCCGGGGGGCGCGGATGACCGGCGGCGGGTTCGGCGGCTCGGCGATCGCACTGGTCACCGACGAGCGGGTGGAGTCCGTACGGGAGGCCGTTACCCGGGCCTACGCCGAGCGTGGCTGGGCCGCACCGGAGATCTACCCGGCGACCCCGGCGGCGGGAGCACGGCGACTGGCCTGAGCGGCCCACCCGGCCGGCCCCGACGCGATGGGTCCATCACACTCCGTGCTCATCCGGATGACTCGGGATCGCGGGCGAGCACCGACCGCCCGCCGTCGACGGGCACGGTCGCACCGGTGATGAAGCCGGCGTCGTCGGAGAGCAGGTAGACGATCGCGGCCGCGACCTCCCGGGCTCGCGCCACCCGGCCCAGCGGGTGCAGGAGCGCCATCTCCCGCTCGATGCGGGCGACGACATCGGGTTTCTGGGAACCGAGGAACTCCGCATAGCGCTCGGTGTCCACCGAGCCCGGCGCCACGGCGTTGACCCGGATGCCGCGCGGCCCGTACTCGACCGCGAGCGCACGGGTCATCCCCTCGATGGCCGCCTTGGCCGTCACGTACGGCAGGCAGCCCCTGACCGCCTGCCGCGCCTGGTGCGAGGAGAGGTTGACGATCGCCCCCGGCGTG
The DNA here is from genome assembly GCF_053592655.1 of Streptosporangium sp. NPDC002607. Classification (NCBI taxonomy): domain Bacteria; kingdom Bacillati; phylum Actinomycetota; class Actinomycetes; order Streptosporangiales; family Streptosporangiaceae; genus Streptosporangium; species Streptosporangium sp. NPDC002607. The sequence continues at coordinate 44,121 of NZ_JBSFWD010000027.1, read as the reverse complement.
CCCGTCGCGAGGAAGCGGCGGATCGCGGTCGCACACCCGACGAGGGCGACGTTGAGGTTCAGCGTGATGAGATCCAGCACCTCTCCGGTGGTGGCGGAGTGGATGGAGGCGTCCCGGAACACCGCGGCGTTGTTGACCCAGCCGGCGAGCGGGCCCGTGGCCTGGGCGGCATCGGCGGCCCGCTCCGCCACGGTCTCGTCGGCGGCGTCACCGACGACGCCGACCGCGCGCGGGCCGGCACCATGACCGTCCAGCCAGGCCAGCGCCGCCGGGTCGCGCTCGATGACGACCACGGTGCCTCCGTCGCCGAGGAGGCGCTCGACCACGGCTCTGCCGATGCCGTTGCCTCCTCCTGTCACCACATACGAACGACTCACGCTCTCTCCTTTCCGTTGCCGTGTCCCTGCTCGCCGAAAAGGCCCGTACTCCATCGCGTAGACCGCGCCTTCTTTTCCTCCTGGTGGGAACCGGCCCCACGAGAACCGGTGCCGAGAGCTTCGGGATCACGCGGCGTACGGCGGCCGCCGCGCGGGCCGAGAAGATCGTCGGTGGCGTTTCTCCCCGCGAGCGGCTTCCGAAACCCGCTTCACCCGCCGGATTTCCTCGCGGTGACGGTGTTTGAGTGCGGTGCGGACACGGATGACGTCAGCCGCGCGTCCTCGTTCCGCTGTTCCGCACGGGCCGGAGCGGGACCCCGAGGGCGGTGGTGAGGAAAGAGCGGGACCGGGTCGGCAAGCCGCTCTCCCCTGCACTGGCCGGCGATCCGCGCCGAGGCGTCCGGGAGGAAGGGGGCCAGCAGGTCCGCCAGTTCCCTGCAGGTGGCGACCAGGGTGCCGAGGACCGCATCGAGCCGGGGCGAGCCCTCACGGGCGAGGCGCCACGGCTCGGTGCGGTTGACGTACCGGTTGGCCTCCTCGGCGACCGCGTAGACGGCGGCGGTGGCCGCGCGGAAGTCGAACGCCTCCAGGGCCTCGATCATCACGCCTCGGGCCTGACCTCTGACCTCGTCCAGAGCCGTCTCACGCTCTTCGGGCACGATCCCGTCCCGGTAGCGGTGAACCATGCTGACCACCCGGTTGACGAGGTTGCCCAGCCCGTCGGCCAGCTCGCCGTCGTGGCGGGCGATGAGCCGCCTCGCGGTGAAGTCGACGTCGCCGACCCTGGGCACCTCCCGCAGCAGCCACCACCTGACCGCGTCCACGCCGTACGCCTCGACGAGTCCGACCGGGTCGACGGCCGAGAGATCGGTTCCCGCGAAGCCGCCACCGGAGCGGCCGGAGACATCGAGGCCTCCCGAAGCGCCGGGACCGCCGGAGACGTCGAGGACTCCGGTGGAGGCGCCCACACCGCCGGAGAGGGTCGATTTGCTGATCTTCCGGCCGTCCACGGTCAGATAGTCGTGGACCAGGATGTCCGTCGGCGGCAACTCCCCCGCCGACAGCAGCATCGCCGGCCAGTAGACCGCGTGGAAGCGCAGGACGCCCTTGCCGAGCACGTGGATCCGCCGGTCGGCGCCGGACCACCAGTCGTCGTGCTCTCCCTTCGCGTAGTCCAGCGCGGTCAGGTAGTTGCCGAGCGCGTCCCACCACACGTAGATCACCTGTCCGGGATCGCCCGGCACCGGGATGCCCCAGCCGCGTGCCCGTGCCTGGGAGCGGGAGACGCTGAAGTCGGACAGCCCTGCGGCGATGAAGGCCAGGATCTCGTTGCGGCGCTCGGCGGGCTCGACGCGAATGCGGCCGCTGTCGATCAGGCCGTACAGCTCGTCGCGGTAGCGGGACAGGCGGAAGAACCAGTTCTCCTCGGACACGCGCTGGAGCGGGGCGTCGTGCTCGGGGCACTGCTCGTCGGACGGATAGAACTGCTCGCAGCCGACGCAGTAGAGGCCCTCGTAGTGCCTGCGGTACAGGTCGGCGGAGCAGGCCCGCCAGAACCGCTCGACACCGGGCCGGTGCCGGGGGTCGGCGCTGGTACGGATGAAGTCGTCGCAGGAGAGCGAGAGCGGTCCCGCCAGCCGGGCGAACTCGGCGGCGTTGCGGTCGACGAGATCCCGTACGGCGATCCCCTCGGCCTCGGCGGCCCGCACGTTCTTGAGCGAGTTGTCGTCGGTGCCCGTCTGGAACCTGACCTCGTCGCCGAGCAGGCGGTGGTGCCTGGCGAGCACGTCCGCCTGGACGAGTTCCAGGGCGAAGCCCAGGTGGGGACGGGCGTTGACGTACGGGATGGTCGTGGTGAGCAGGATTCGGGACATCGGAACCTCCGCTGGAGCCCGAAAACAGATCAAGGCCCCGTTTCAGGGCCTCAAGAAGACGTCAGGTGACCCCGGCTGCGGGGGAGAGCATCACCAAGAAGGTCATGCTCTCATGCTAACCACCCGTTCTCCGGTTCGACATGCGGTTTTCCGCGTCCGGGCCTGACGGCCAGTCGGGCATCAGCGGCGGTCCGCCCGCCTCCGCCGCGCGGACCATCCGGCGTAGAAGGTCGTCGAGGAGCTCACGGTCGCCGGGGTCGAGCGGGGCGAGCAGGACCTGCTCCTCCAGGCCGCTGTCGTCCATCCGCTCCTGCCAGATCGCACGCCCGGCCGGGGTCAGCGCGACGAGCAGGCGGCGGCGGTCGCCGGGGTCGTGCACGCGGTCGACGTATCCGGCCTGCTCCAGCCGGTCGAGCCGGTTGGTCATCGTGGCCGGGTGGGTGTCGAGCCACTCGGCCAGCAGAGACGGGGTCGCCCGGTAGGGCGGCCCTGCCGCGACCAGGTGTTGCAGGACCTGGAACTCCCAGTGCTTGAGTCCTCCGGCGGCCAGCCAGCTGTCCTTGTTGCGCCTGAGCAGCCGCACGATCATCTGCATCCGTGTGAAGATCCCCTCGATCTGCGGGTCGAGGTCGGACAGCTCCCGGGACCAGTGCGCGATGTGCCGGTCGACGGAGTCAGGCTCTGACATGCCCACAGGGTAACGCGGCCCTCGTCGCGGCGCCCGGCCTCGGCCCCGGCGGCACCCCGAACCGCCGCCGAGGCGGTCGCCCGCGGCCCTGACGGGCCGGTGCACCAATGCCCCCTTGTCATCACGGCTGTCATCACGGCTGTCATCACGGCGTCATCACGGTGGACACCCGCGACCCCTCGCCGCCGCGATGCCGGGAACCGTCCCGGTCGCCCTCGGGTGACACGGCGCTCCATCGGGTCATCATTTATACGGATGCATATATTTTGATTTCGTAGTAATTTCGCCCCATGACCCCCCTGCGAGACTCCTGGGTCCCCTTACGGGACCCCCGCTTCCGCCTGCTGTGGGCCGGCCAGACCCTGTCGAGCCTCGGCGACTCCGTCACCTCGGTGGCCCTCGCGCTGGCGATCGTCACCGCGACCGGCTCGGTCACCGACCTCGGGGTGGTACTGGCCGCCCAGTCGATCGCCATGGTGGCGCTGATGCTGCCCGGCGGCGTCTGGGCCGACCGGCTGCCGCGCCGTCGCGTGATGATCGGCGCGGACCTGGTCCGCGGCCTCGCCCACGCCGCCATGGGCGTCGAGCTGGTCACCGGCACCGTCGACATCGTCCACCTGGCGGCACTGGCCGCGATCTCCGGCGCCGGTTCCGCGTTCTTCCTGCCCGCCACGACCGGTCTGGTGCCCGCCACCGTGGCGGCCGAGCACCTCCCCGGGGCCAACGCGCTCATGGCGATCGCCCAGCGCGGGTCCGTACTGCTCGGCCCGGGGATCGCCACCGCCCTCGCGCTGACCGCCGGCCCCGGCTGGGCACTGCTGCTGGACGCCGCGACCTTCACCACCAGCGCGGTGCTGCTCGGCCGCCTCCGGCTCGGGCCGATCCCGCCCGTGCCGCACGAGCGGTTCCTCAGGCAGCTCGCCGAGGGCTGGGCGCTGCTGCGCAGCCACCGGTGGTACTGGACGAACCTCATCGGCCACTCGCTGTGGAACCTGGCCCGCTGCGCCATGATCACGATCGGGCCGGTAATCGCCGTCACGAGCCTCGGCGGTGAGCTCGCCTGGGGCACGATCGTGCAGGGCGGCACGGTCGGCGCCCTCTGCGGCGCGCTGCTGGCACTCCGGGCGAGGCCCCGACGCCCCCTGGTGGTGGCCAACATCGCGCTCGCGCTCGGCGCGCTCCCGCTGACCCTGCTCGCCGCCGGCGCGCCCGCGCTCGCCGTCGCGGCGGCCTTCGGGCTGGCGACCGGCGGCCTGGCATTCATGTCCCCGCTCTGGGAGACCGCCGTGCAGGAACACATCCCCACCGAGGCGATCTCACGGGTGTCCGCCTACGACTGGCTGCTCTCCCTCGGGCTGACGCCCCTCGGCATGGCCCTGGCCGGACCGCTGGCCGGCGCGGCGGGCGCGGCGGCCACCCTCTACGGGGCGGCGGCGCTGCTGGCCGTCTCCTGCCTGGGCGTCCTGCTCCTGCCCGACGTCCGCGCTCTCGGTCAGGGCCCCGCGGAGACCAGCTTGGGCACCGCGCCGAGCAGCTCGCGGGTGTAGTCGTGCTCGGGCAGGAAGAACACCTCATCCACATACCCCTCCTCCACGACCCGCCCGGCGCGCATGACCAGCACCCGGTCCGCGACGTGGTGGACCACCCCCAGGTCGTGCGAGATGAAGATCAGCGCGGTCCCGTCCGCCGCCTGGATCTCCGCGAGCAGGTCGAGCACCTGGGCCTGGATCGACACGTCCAGCGCGGAGACCGGCTCGTCACAGACGAGCACGTCGGGACGGGTGGCCAGCGCCCTGGCGATGGCCACCCGCTGGCGCTGGCCGCCCGACAGGCGCCGGGGATGGTGTCCCGCGACGTCGGCCGGTAGCCCGACCCGGTCGAGCAGCTCGGCCACCCGGTCCTTCCGCCACGAGGCCGGGGCCCCGCGACGGGAACCACTCCCTGAGGAGGCCCCGCGGTGGGATCCGCTCCCGGAGGAGGCGCCGCGGAGCGGTTCGGCGACCAGACGGCCCACCGTGTAGCGGGGGTCGAACGACCCGAGCGGGTTCTGGGAGATCACCTGGATGCGGGACCTGCGGGTGCGTCGTCCGCGCTCGGGGATGCCCGACCAGGGCTCACCGCCCAGCAGGACCTCTCCCGAGGCGGGTTCGAGCAGGCCGAGGACGAGCCGGGCCACCGTGGTCTTGCCGGAACCGGACTCCCCCACGATGCCGAGCGTCTCGCCGGGAAAGACCTCGAAGGACACGTCGTCGACCACGGTGCGCGAGCCGTACGCGGCGGAGAGCCCCGAGGCCTCCAGAATCGGCGCGGCGTGGTCCACGGTCCGCTCCGGCAGCGGGGTGCGCAGCGCGACGCCCCCGGCGGCGATGGCGGACAGCCGGGTGCCGCGCGAGATCGCGGAGGGTACGGCCGCGAGCAGCAGCCTGGTGTAGTCGTGCCGGGGCCGCGCCAGCACCCGCCCCGTCTCCCCCTCCTCGACGATCACCCCGTCCTTCATGACCAGTACCCGGTCGGCGATGGCGGAGACCACGGCGAGGTCGTGGCTGATCATGAGCAGTGCGGTCCCGGTGGTCTTGCGGGCGGCGAGCAGGCGCAGGATCTGGGCCTGCACGGTGACGTCGAGCGCCGTCGTCGGCTCGTCGGCGATGATCAGTGGCGGGTCGGCGGCGATGGCGGAGGCGATCAGGGCCCGCTGGCGCAACCCCCCGGACAGCTGGTGGGCGTACTGCCGGGCGCGCACCTCCGGCTCCGGCACCCCGACCGCGTCCAGCAGCTCGAGCACCCTTTCCCTCCGGGCCGCACGGGTTACGACATCGTGGGTGGCGAGCACCTCGGCGATCTCGTCGCCGACGGTGCGGAGCGGGTCCAGCGAGGTCAGCGCGTCCTGGAGCACCAACCCGGCGAACCGGCCGCGCAGCCGCCGCCAGTCCCGGGCGCCGAACCCGAGCGCGTCCCGGCCGTCGACCGTGAACCGGGAGGCGGTGACCGAGGCACCGGGGCCGGTCAGCCCGACCAGGGTCCTGGCCGTGACGCTCTTGCCCGAGCCCGACTCCCCGACGATCGCCACGCACTCGCCCGCCTCGATCGACAGGCTCACCCCCCGTACGGCCTCCACCCCGGCCCCGGGGAAGCCGACCCGCAGGTCCTCGATGTCGATGAGGCTCACCGGTCTCTCCCTTCGAAACGGCGCTGCAGGCGGCGCCCGACGAGCGTCAGGCTGATGACGGTCAGGGTGACGGAGAGCCCGGGGAAGAGCACGGTCCACCAGGCGACGCGCAGGTAGTTACGGGCCTCCGACAGCATCGAGCCCCACTCGGGGCTGGGCGGCTGCGGCCCCATGCCGAGGAAGCTGAGACCTGAGGTGGCGATGATGGCGGTGCCCATGCCGATCGTGGCGAGCACCGGCAGCGGACCCAGCACGTTGGGCAGCACGTGGCGCGCGACGAGCACCGGCCTGGCCAGGCCGAAGGTGACCGCCTGCTCGACGTAGCCGGAGCGGCGCACCACGAACGTCTGGGCACGGATCACGCGGGCATAGTTGGGGATCTGTGCGATGCCGATCGCGAGGATCACGTTGCCGGTTCCCGGACCGGTGACGGCGATGACCAGCAGGGCGAGCAGCAGCTCCGGGAAGGTGGCCACCACGTCGAACAGGCGGCTGAGCAGCTCGTCGAGGTAGCGGGGGGACAGTCCGGCCAGGACGCCCAGCAGGGCACCTGCCCCGGCTGCGAGGCCGATGGCGGCGGCGCCGATGCTCAGCGAGTGCCCGGCGCCGTGAACGACGCGCGACAGCACGTCGCGGCCGAGATGGTCGGTGCCGAACCAGTGCTCGGCGCTCGGCCCGGCGAGCGCGTGCAGCGGGTCGGCGGCCAACGGGTCGACGCCGGTCAGCAGGCCGGGCGCGACGGCGGCGACCGCGGCCACCGCCAGGAACAGCAGCGGCACGGCCAGCGGCACCCTGAAGGCGTGGCGGCGCCGCGCCGGGGCGGGAGCCGCGGTCACGACACCGGGAATCTCGGCGACCGTCGTCATCGGCTTCTCCCCGGACGGTACGGCGACCGGGGCGCCATCGGCATTTTCATCTGCTCCTCCTCAGGCGGGGGTCGATCGCGAGGTAGGCGAGGTCGACGATCGTACTGACCGTCACGTAGGCGAGGGCGGAGATCAGCACGACCGCCATCACCAGGGGCAGGTCCTTGCTGTTCACCGCGCCGACGGTGATCTGGCCGAGCCCGGGGCGGCCGAACACGGCCTCCACGATGATCGCGCCGCCGAGCAGGAAGCCGGTGAACCAGCCGGTGAGGGTGACGGCGGGGAGCAGCGCGTGGCGCAGGGCGTGCCGGGCGACGAGCCGCCACTCGGTGATGCCGCGCGAGCGCGCGGTCACCGCGAACGGCTCCTCCAGCGCGCGTTCCAGGCCCTCGCGGAGCACCTGGCCGAGCACCCCGGCGATCTGCAGGCCGAGCGCCAGTCCCGGCAGTACGAGCGAGACGAACCCCCGGTCACCGGAGACGGGGAACCAGCCGAGGGTGAAGGAGAAGACGGCGAGCAGCAGGATGCCGACGAGGAACGGCGGGACCGAGACGACGGCCAGTTCCGAGAGCCCGACCAGGCCGCCGAGCCAGGACCGGCGCCCGGCGGTGGCCAGGGCGAGCACCAGGGCGAGCAGCACCCCGAAGGTCGCGGCGGTGAGCGCGAGCTGGACCGTCGGCCAGATCTGGGAGGCCAGGATCTCCCCCACACCGCGCTGCAGGACGTAGGAGTGGCCCAGGTCGCCCTGGAGGAGGCGGAGCAGGTAGTCGCCGTACTGCTGGAGCGGTGAGCGGTCCAGCCCCCACTCGGCGATGATCTGCGCCCGCCGTTCGGGGGTGTCGAGACCGTCGCCGATCAGCACGTCGATCGTGTCGCCGGGGGCGAGCATCAGCGCGAGGTAGGCCGCGGTGGCGGCGGCCCAGAGCACGGCGACACCCGCTCCGAGCCGCCTGGCCACCGGGCCGAGCCACCCGGCGGCGGCCAGCCCCCGCCGCCGGGTGAGTATGAGGGTGCTCATGTCCCGATCCGGAGGTCATAAGCACTGTTGGGGGTGCCGGAGACCGGCTCGAAGGTGATGCCGGTGACGCCCGCGCCGTAGGCGATCTGGTCTGCGGGCACGTACAGCGGGAGCAGCAGCGCCTCGTCCGTGACCACGGTCTTCTGCACCTTGGCGTAGAGCTCCTTGCGCTCGGCGAGGTCGGAGGTCGCCGACGCGTCGGCGAGCAGCCTGTCCAGCTCCGCGCTCTCGAACCTGGTGCGGTTGATCGCGGCGCCCTTCGGCAGGATCAGGTTGAGCGCCGCCCCGGCGTCGGTGTCGCCGCGCGAGTTCTCGAAGATCTCGTACTCGTTCTCGTCGGCCGCCTTCTGCGCGGTGCCCTGGTCCACGAGCTTGACCTGGAAGTCGATGCCGGCGCTCTGCTTGACCGCCGCCTGGACGGCCTGGGCGAGGATGTCACGGCGGTCGCGGACGAACGGCGCGGCGCTGACCGTGCGGACCGTCAGCCGCTTGCCGTCCTTGACCCGGTAGCCCTCGGCGTCACGTCCGTTCCAGCCGGCCTCGTCGAGCAGCTTGTTGGCCCGTGCCGGGTCGTTGCCGAAGGTGTTCTCCAGCGAGGGGTCGTAGAACTGCGGGCTGCCCTGGCCGATGACACTCCAGGCCCGCTTGGCGGTGCCCTGGTAGACGGAGTTGAGCACGGCGTCCACGTCGACGGCGTCGCGGAACGCCTCGCGGACCCGCTTGTCGTCGAACGGGGGGCGGGAGACGTTGAAGTAGTAGGAGAACGCGCTGCCGGAGTTGAGACTGGTCTCCAGCTTCAACTCCGGGTTGCCCTTGATGAGGCCGATCTCGGTGGCGGGCACGCCCTCGATCACCTGTACCTGCCCGGAGGTGAGCGCGCCGACCCGCACCGCCGCCTCGGGCAGGAAGCGGTAGGTGACCTCGGCCAGGTGTGCCGGTCCCTGGTGGGCGGCGCCGGCGGGCGGCCAGTTGTAGTTCGGGTTGCGCCGGTAGTGGACCTCCTGGCCGGGGGTGAACCGGTCGAGGATGAACGGCCCGGTGCCGACCACGTCGACGCCGCCCGCCTTGAGGTCCTTGGCGTTCTTCAGCGACTTCGGGGAGACCTGGCCGGCGAGCGGGGAGGAGAGGAAGTCCAGGAACAGTCCGTCCGGGGCCTTCAGCGTGACCTTCAGGGTGTACGGGGCGCTCACCTCGGCGTGGTCGAAGTTGCGCAGCTGGATGGCGCTGACCGCGGCGTTGTAGCCGGGCGAGACGAGCTGGTCGAGGTTGGCCTTCACCGAGGCGGCGTCGAACCGCTCACCGTCGTGGAAGGTCACGTCGTCACGGAGCTCGAAGGTGTAGGTCAGACCGTCCTTGGAAACCTGCCAGGAGGTGGCCAGCCACGGCAGGAAATCACCGTTCCCGCCTCGGGCGATCAACGCGTCGAACTGGTTGTGGACCAGGAGGCGCGCCTTGTTCTGGCCCCACTGGTGCGGGTTGAAGGTGATCGGCTGCGTCTCCACCGCCCACACGAGCGATCCTCCGTCGCCGCCGGTGCCGCCCTTCGCGCCGGCCGCCGTGGTCGGGGTCCCGCTCTCGGCTCCGCAGGCCGCGAGCGCCAGCACCCCGGCGAGCGTCAGAGCGCCCCATCGCAACTTCACGTTCTTCTCCTTGTGCTGTGGTGCGTCGTGCTCGTTCGGGACCGGGTCCATGCGATCTGTCGCGGGGTTCACGCGACGTGCCGCCTTATCTGGGTGCCGACGGCCTCGGACAGGACGATCCGGGCGAGGGCGTCGGCGTGGCGGAAGAGCGGGGCGTTGCGGCGGGGCCTGGCGAAACCGCCGGTGACCTGGCCGCCGACGACCCAGGGGCCGAAGGCGAACCTGCGCGAGTGCGGGGTGCCGGACCTGTCGACCAGGCGGCGGTCCGCGGCCCGCACGTTCACCAGCCCCGACTTCTCGTCGAGCTCGCCCCGGTCGCGGAGCGCGCCGATGAGCGGGTCGGTGGCCCGGCTCACGCTGGGCGCGGGCAGCCTGGCCTCGACGAGGGTCGTGGCCGTCACGCCGCCGGGCACGGTGGGGCTCTGTGCCCGCCAGCGCCCTTCGTGGTGGTCGACCTTGAGGCCGGCGCCGAGGAAGGTGAGCACCCCTGCCTTGGCCAGGGCGCGCAGCTCCGCAAGCCGGGGTCCCGGCGGGCCGCTGGCGAGGTAGCTGAAGAACCCGTGGAACCACGGATCGGAGATGCCCAGCTCGGCCAGGACCCCGTAGACGGAGAGCAGCCCGAGGATCAGGGCGTGGTCGGCGCTGTGCGCCGGGTCGGCGCGCCGTTCCAGGTCGACCGCGAGGTAGCCGTGCATCCACTTCTGCAGCCCCGCCCGGTCACCGAACCTGATGCCCTCCAACGGCCGGTCGAGCCGGTCGAAGTCGAGCCGGTCCAGGTGCCGGGGCACGGCCGTACGGATCAGCTTGCGCATGCCCGGGCTGCGCCACTCCTGGTCGGCGAACGCCTCCGCGAACGCCGCCCAGTCCAGCCTGGCGCGCTTGGGGTGGGCGGTGATGAGCTCGTGGTAGTACGCGAAGGCGAGCTCCTTGGCGACCAGCGGCCACACGTCCCGGCGGAAGTTCCACGGGCCCTCGCCCAGCGCCTCACGGGTGAGGAAGCGCGGCACCGGCGGGTGTGCGCCCCCGAAGGGGTAGCCGGTCTTGGAGTGGTACGGCACGCCGCGCCGCGATCCCACGTGCAGGAGGGGCTCCCGCCCGCCGGGCAGGTAGACCAGCTCCCCGTCGTACTCGCGGACGAACCGGCCGCCCCGGCCCGAGGTGAGCAGCACCATCAGGTCGACGAAGGCCAGCCCCATCCCCCGCACGATCACCGGCTCTCCGGCGGGGATGCCGTCCAGGTCGAGGTCGGCCGCGTATCCGGTGGGCAGGTAACGCAGCCCGCCGCGCGCGGCCAGGTCGGCCAGCGCCCGCTCCTCCCCGCTCGGGGTCACGTCGCCGTGTCCCTGGGCCAGGATCACCGCGTCGACCTCGATCGTCCGGCCGTCCTCCAGCCGTACCGCCTGGCCGCCGGGGATGTCGGCGAGATCGACGGCGCGGACCGGGTGCACGTGCACCCGGACCCCGCGCGGGGCGGTCGCCACCGCGTGCCTGAAGACATGGGAGAGGTAGCCGTTCTGGGCCGGGCGGGAGGCGAAGGCGCCGGGGTCCCCGCCGAGCCACTCGGCCAGCGTGGGGCCTGGACGGATCGGCCCCTCGCAGCGCACCGACTCGTCGGTGAAGAGCGTCACGTCGGCGGCGGCGGAGTTCATCCAGAGCAGCTCGGGCTGGTCACGGCGCCAGACGCGGCCGCCCCCCGGCGGGTGGGGGTCGATCACGTGGACGTCGAGCGAGGGCCAGCCGAGCAGGTCGGCGGCGTTGGCGCAGATGCGCTCCACCAGGCAGGTGCCCGTCGGGCCGGCGCCGACGACGGCGATCGAGGCGCTCATACGGCGGCTCTACGGTGCGGCCGGTAGTGGCCGTGGGTGTCGGGGTCGACGGGGCTCGCGCAGTTCAGTGTGCTGGTCTTCGACATGTGGCACTCCCGGACATGTCTCGGTGACCCCGGTGAGGGGGTCCGCGCTTGCGGCACGCCGACCGTGCCGCCAGGTCTCCCCCGGGGGCACCCCGCCGCGGTGCGAGGGTTGCCGGTCAGCCAGCCGGGGCTTCGCACTGACACTCTTAACCTATTTAGAAGGTAGGAAATACATAGATCTCTGTCAAGGCTTAATGTTGGGGAATGTCCTATGAGATGGTGAAGGTGGTCTACCGCAAATACGACGGATCACTGCACTGGAACCACAGCGGCCTCCTGCTCGGCGAGGACGAACACGGGGTGTGGACCGGCTGCGCGGCCAACTCCGTCGGCCGCAAGGGCCACGGGCCCGAGGTGGCCTCCCCGCACGCCTTCGTGATGCTCTTCCCCCGCGACGCCTGGTGGACCGCCGCCTTCAACTCCGCCCCGCACAAGCACGAGATCTACTGCGACATCTCCACGGTGCCACGGTGGAGCGACGGCGAGGTCACCATGGTCGACCTCGACCTCGACGTGATCCGGACGCGCCGGAACCCGGCGAAGGGCCGCACCAGCCGGGTCTTCCTGGACGACGAGGACGAGTTCGAGGAGCACCGGGTCAGGTACGCCTACCCGCCCGAGGTCGTCCGGAGCGCCCGCGCCTCGGCCGCCTGGCTGATGGAGGCCGTCACCGCCCGCACGGCCCCCTTCGACGCCGCCCCGCGCTGGCTCACTCTGGTCAGCTGAGATGCGCCGAAGTGACTACAGCGGCGGGAAGCCGGGGGTGCGGCGCTCGACGAAGCTGGCGACGCCCTCGGCGAAGTCCGGCCGGGTGAAGGAGTCGACCATCAGGCGCGCCGCGGCCGACTCCGACGCCTCCAGGGTTCGCTGCCAGTCGCCCCAGATCTGACGCTTGATCACGGCCATCGAGGCCGGAGAGCTGTACGTCGCCAGCTCGTGGGCGTAGGCCAGGGTCTCCTCGATCAGCCGCTCTCCCGGCACCGCCCGGTTGGCCAGGCCCAGCTCGCAGGCCTCGGCACCGGTGAAGGTGCGCCCGGAGAGCAGCAGGTCCATGGCCCTGGCCTGCCCGGCCAGGCGGGGCAGGATCCACGACAGGCCGTACTCGGCGACCAGGCCGCGCCGGGCGAAGGCGGTGGTCCACTTGGCCTCGGCGGCGGTGAAGACCAGGTCGCAGACCAGGGCGTGGACCATGCCGAGCCCGGCGCAGGCACCGTTGACCGCGGCGATGATCGGCTTGCGGATCGTGGTCGGGAAGGTGTTGGGACGCCGGTCGGGCTCCCCCGCGTACGAGCCGTCCCGGATGGCGGTGAGCGTCTGGAAGTCCGCCCCGGCGCAGAAGCCCCTTCCCGCCCCGGTGACCACGATCACCCGGACCTCGGGATTCTTCTCCGCCTCGGCCAGCTGGTCGAAGTAGCGGCGGCCCATCTCGTCGGTCCAGGCATTGAGCCGGTCCGGCCGGTTGAACGTCAGCGTCAGCACGCCCCGCTCGATCGACGGCAGCACCAGGTCGACCATCGCCTCTCCCTCCCGGAAGCCCTCGGGGCGCTCCCGCACAGGAGCTCCCCGCCCGGAGAGCTACAGAATATCGTTCTACACCTTTTCCCTCCCCGGTGTCAGCATGTGCGAGCGGACCAGGTCCTCGACGCCTGCGCGCAGGCCCAGGAAGAGGGAGGTCCGCTTGACGGCGAGGGCCCGGTAGGCGGGCAGGTCGATCGGGACCTCGGCGGCGACCCTGCCGGGCCCGCAGGCGAAGACGAGGACCCGCTGGGCGAGCAGGACCGCCTCCTCCACGTCGTGGGTGACCATCAGCACGGTCGTGCCCGTGTCGCGCCACACCTCGCGCAGGAAGAGCTGCATGTCCTCCTTGGTCTGCACGTCCAGCGCCCCGAAGGGCTCGTCGAGCAGGAGTACGGCCGGCTCGCACGCCAGCGCCCTGGCGATCGCCACCCGCTGGCGCTGCCCGCCGGACAGCTGCCGGGGCAGCGCGCCCGCCAGGGACGACAGCCCGACCTCGCCGAGATACCAGCGGACCCGCCGTTCCCGGTCGGCCCCGGAGATCGGCAGTAGCCGCAGTCCGAAGGCCACGTTCTCCGCGACGGTGAGGAAGGGGAACAGCGCTCCCGACTGGAAGACCAGCCCGCGCTCGGGACCGGGGCCGACGACGGGTGCCCCGCCGAGCGTGATGGAGCCCGCGCTGGCCGGGGAGAGCCCGGCGATCAGCGACAGCAACGTTGACTTGCCCGAGCCGCTCGCCCCGACCACGCACACGAACTCGCCCGGCTCCATCGACAGGTCGATGCCGTCCAGGACGCGGGTGGTCCCGTAGTCCTTGGCCACGCCGCGCAGCACGAGGGTCATGCCGTCCACCTTCCGAGACGGTCGCGCAGCACGCGCAGCACGACGTCGATCAGCAGGCCGACCGCCCCGATCACGATGAGCACCGCGAAGATCTTGTCGGTCTGCAGGAACCGCTGGGCCCGGACGATCCGGTAGCCGAGCCCGGACTCGGCGGCGATCAGCTCGGCCACCACCACGAAGTTCCACGCGGCGGCGGCGTTGATCCGCGCCGCGTCCACCACCGCCGGGAGCGCGTACGGCCAGATCACCTTCCGGAGGATCTCGCCGCGCCGGGCGCCCAGGGTGGCGGCCGCCTGGCCGAGCTCGCCCGGCACCCGCCGTACGGCGTCGGCGACCATCAGCGTGTTGAAGAACACCACGCCCAGCAGCAGAATCGCGACCTTGGACGGCTCGCCGAGACCCAGCCAGATGATCAGCAGCGGGATGAACGCGGCGGCCGGCATGTAGCGGAGCAGGCCGACCGCCGGTTCCAGCAGGGCCAGCGCCACGGCCGAGGTGCCCATCGCGACGCCCACCGGCACCGAGATCGCCACCGCCAGCCCGAACCCGGCCCCGACCCGGCCGAGGCTGGCGAGGGTGTCGTCGAGCAGCAGGCCAGTGCCCAGCATCTCCGCGAACGCCTCCAGGACGGCCAGCGGGGACGGCAGGAAGGTCGGATCGACCAGCTCCGCCATGGCGGCGACGGTCCAGAGGGCGAGCGGGACCAGCACCGAGGCCGCCCGCAGGCCCCAGCGGGCACGGACGGACATCCCGGAGCTCCGCTTCCAGGCCGGACCCGGCCAGCCCGCGCGCCGGGGCAGCGGCTCCCAGGCCCGCCGTCCCGCCTCGGGGGGCGCGACGGGCTCCGCGGTCCCCGCGCTCATGACTGCCGCGACCTTCCTGGTGGCGAGCAGGGCGAGCTGAACCCGCCCCGGCCGCAACCGGCCGCCCGGCATGCTCTCCATATCGGCGCTCCCGCACTCACGGCTTGAGGCTCCTGACGAACCTTGGCTCGAAGAGACCGTCCAGTGACGGCTCGGTGTCGGCCAGGCCCGACGCGACGAGGAACTTCGCGATCAGGGCGGCCTGGTGGTCGAGGTGGTCGTCGGTGCCGCCGGGCTCGAAGGCGGCCAGGTTGTCGTCCAGGGAGAAGATCGTGGTTCCCGCGTCGTAGCTCGCGTAGTCGGCCTCGCTCACCCCCGCCCGCCTGGCCATGATCGCGGTGGCGTCCGCCCTGTTGGCCGCGATCCACTCCAGGGTCTCGAACCAGGTCTTCACCAGCGCCTGCACCTCCTGCGGCCGCTCGGCGACCAGCGAGGCGGCCACCACCAGGTGGTCGGGGATCGCGCCGGGGAAGTCCCTGGAGGTGGCGACGGCCGTGGAACCCGGCAGCCCCAGGGCGGTGGTGGTGAAGGGCGCGAACACGCCGACCGCGTCCACCTGGCCCGCCTTGAAGGCCGCCGCGGCGGCGTCCGTCGGCAGCGGCTTGAAGGTGACGTCCTTCTCGGTCAGCCCCGCCTTCCGCAGCGCGAGCAGCAGCAGGTAGTGGTCGACGGTGCCCTGCTCGGCCGCGACGGTTCTGCCCTTCAGGTCGGCCACCGTGGCGATGCCGGACCTGGCGATGATCTGGTCGTTGCCGGTGGAGTTGTCGTTGACCAGCACGATCGTCTGCTTCGCCCCGCCGGACACCGAGGCGAGGGTGTCGTTGAGCGTCTGGCTGTTGGCGTCGACGTTGCCGGTGGCCAGCGCGGTCAGGCTGTCGGTGTAGCTGTCGAAGTACTTCAGCTCGACCTCGATGCCGTTCTTGGCGAACAGCCCCTTCTCCTGGGCGACCTGCCAGGGGAACCAGCCGGGCCAGGCGGAGAAGCCCAGGGTGAGAACCTTCTTCCCGCCGGACGCGGCCGGCTCGGCGGACCCGCCGGGGGCGGACGCGCACGCCGCGGAGGCGGCGAGCAGGCAGAGCGAGACGAGCAGGCGGCGGAGCATCACGCGGCTCCCTTCCTCGCGGGCAGGTGCCCGGAACGGACCAGGCAGCCGAGGGTGTCGCAGATGACGCGGGTGGCGATCAGCGAGGTGATCTCCGCGTTGTCGTAGGGTGGCGAGCACTCCACGACCTCGATCCCGGCCAGTGGCGCCGCGTCGGCGATGATCTGGATGAACTTCAGTACCTCGCGCGGCAGGAAGCCGCCGGGTTCCGGCCAGCCGGTGCCGGGGACGAACGCGGCGTCCAGGCAGTCGACGTCGAAGGAGAGCCACACGGCCTCGGCGTCCTTCCAGGCGACCTCCAGCGCGCGCTCGGCCGCCGCCTCGATGCCCATATCCACGCAGTCGGTGACCGTCATGATCGTGGTGCCGCGCTCACGACCGACCTTTACCCCAGGTCGGGGCGCCTGCCACCCGCCGATGCCGATCTGCACCAGGTTCTGCGGCGGCACGTTGGGGATGTCGGTGGCGTGGAACCACGGCGTGGTGTGCATGCGTTCGTCGAGGTCGGTCTCCTGGGTGTCCACGTGCCGGTCGAAGTGGATGATCCCGAGGTTGCCCGACAGGTGTTCGGCCACGCCGCGCACGGTCGGGTAACCGATGGAGTGGTCGCCTCCCAGCACGACCGGGAACGCCCCGCTGGAGTAGACATGCGAGACGGCCTTGGAGATCTGGTCGAAGGTCTTCTCGATGTTGCCGGGGATGGTGAACACGTCCCCGAGGTCGGCCATCGTGATCGACTCGCGCAGATCCACCCCCAGCTCGAAGCTGTAGGGGCCGTACAGGGCGGAGATCTTCCTGATGCCCTGCGGGCCGAAGCGGGTGCCCGAGCGGTAGGTCGTGCCGCCGTCGAACGGCGCGCCCAGGATCGCCACGTCGTACGCGCCGCAGCGCCGCACGTCCTCGACGTACGGAGCCTTGAGGAAGGTGTTGATCCCGGCGAAGTGCGGCAGCTCTCCGCGGGAGAAGGTCGGGATGCGCCGGTCGACGATGGAGTCGGCGCCCTGCAGGCCCACCTCCAGGGCCCAGGCGACCTCGCGCTCCCAGTTGGCGGTGGGCAGCTCGGCCTCGCGGTCGACGGCGAAGCGGGCCTCGGGACCGTACCGGTCGGGGCCCGAGGGGGCCGCGCCGGAGGGGCCCTGGCGGGCGGGGTCGGAAGCGGACGGGTGCCAGTGCATGGAGCTCCGATCAGCTCGGACCCCGGCTGGAGGACAGCCGGGATCGGCCGGCCTCCCGGGCTTTTGTCCCGCCGTGGAACGGCCACGCGGCCGCCTGCACCTCTCGGACCAGTCCCGCGCCGTCGCCGTACGGCCTCACGGTCGTGACGCCCGGCGTCGGCGGCGGCGGAACCCTAGATGCGCCCCACCACTCGGTGGGTCACTGCAAGTGCAGCGCCGATACGTTTCCCCTGAATTAACCTCCCGTTGCAGTCCGGTGACCGAGCGCGCGCTCCAGGGAGTCGGCGTGGTGGACGAAGTTCGGCGACAGCTGCCTGTCCTCGTAGTAACGGTGGAAGACCGGCGTGGCCGAGGCCGACATGGGCGGCACGATCCAGGTCCAGTCCGCGGGGCAGACCCGTCCTGCCCGCTCCTCGCGCTCCAGGTGGATCAGGAAGTGCCTGGCCTCGGTGTGGTGGTCCGTCATCGTCACCCCCGCCCGCTCGAAGGAGTGCAGGACCGCCACGTTCAGCTCCACCAGCGCCTGGTCCCGCCAGAGCGAGCGGTCGGTGCCGGTGTTCAGGCCCAGACGCCGGGCGATCAACGGCATCAGGTCGTAGCGGTCGGCGTCGGCCAGGTTGCGGGCGCCGATCTCGGTGCCCATGTACCAGCCGTTGAACGGCGCCGCCCGGTAGCAGACGCCGCCGATCTCCAGGCACATGTTCGAGATGACCGGTACCGCGTGCCAGCGCAGCCCCAGCTGCTCGAACCACGGGTGGTGGGGATGCGAGAGCGCGACCTCCAGCACGGCGTCGCCGGGAATCGTGGACAGCAGCGGCGGCCCGTTCCCGACCGAGATCGCCAGCGGGAGGACGTCGAAGGGGCTTCCGGGGCCGCCGGGCCAGCCCAGCTCGCGCAGCATCGCGGTGAAGCCGACGTAGCGGGGGTCCCCGATGACCGAACCGTCCGCCATCGCGTACCCGGCGTACCGGATGAGCTGCTCGTTCCAGATCCGCGGTCCCGGCGCCCCCGGCCGGTCCTGGGGGAACACGGTGATCGTCGGGCGGATCCGCCGGGCGGGCGCCGCGTCCCGCAGGTGGTTCACGCACTCGACGGCGACGCCCTCGGCCGTGGTGACATGCCGCCGGTCGCGCACCCGCAGCGAGCGCCAGTACAGCCGCCCGATGCATCTGCCGCTGTTGCGCCAGGCCACCCTGGCGCCAAAGACCAGCTCACCACTGGTGTGCGTGTACGTTCCCGTGTCGGCGATCTCCTGCCGGACCTCGCGCAGGCGCTCCCGCAGGACCCCCGCACCGGGATTCTCCGCGTGAAACAGCCGCAGGTAGTCCTCGGCCGCCGCCATCACGTCGGCTGGAGGCACCTCGGGGACCTTGGGAACCTCGTGGAACGGATCCGGCGCACGCCGCCGGGACCTTCGCCAGGTCAGCACAGAAAAACCACCCATTGTGGCTCACGAGCACGACTGCCGTTCCGGGCGGCGTGGTGCCCTGAACGCGGCGGCCCTTCCCCGCTGCGATCACTGTTGGTCCGCGGCGACCGCGCACCGGCTCACTCGCCACGATCGCGGCGACACCGGGCATGGCCTCACTCATTTTCTGTGATTCACCGTGGTTTGTCCGCTGAATCGGGGCATGAGCAGGCCACCAAACCGGGACATGAGATGCCAAAAGCCCCGGAAGCCGGGCTTCCGGGGCTCTGACGCTGGCTCCCGCGATAGGACTCGAACCTATAACCTGCCGGTTAACAGCCGGCTGCTCTGCCGATTGAGCTACACGGGATTGCGCTTTGCGCTGGTCGGACCGGGTGTCCCCCGTTCCTCGCGGCGCAGGAATAGATTAGCGCACTCCATGGGTGTGTGTCGCATCGATAGTCCGGGGTAGGTGCGAGACGAATGGCCATCCGCGGGTGATCACAGGACAGGGACCGGCGGAACATGCTTGTGGAGGTGGACATGCGTTATCGGTTGATGTTCGGGATCGGCTTCGCGGCCGGCTACATCCTGGGGAGCCGCGCCGGTCGGGAGCGTTACGAGCAGATCAAGAGGATGGCCCAGCGGGTCTTCGACAACCCCACCGTGCAGGAGACGGCCGGCCTGATGGGCGCCAAGGTCTCCAAGGCCACCGGCGTGGCGAGGACCAAGGTGAGCGACGCAGCCAGAAACCGGCTGCCCTTCCTGCATTCGGCGAACGGCTGGCCCGGCGACGAGCACGACGACACGGGCACCGGCTGGCCGGAGAACCAGAGGACCGACACGCCCCACTGATCTTGCCGGTGCCGCCCTGTCGGCGCCCGCGGGCCCCGTGAGCGGCCCGCAGGCGCGAAAGGCCCCTCCAGGGGCCTTTCGCGTGTCCGGGCACCCTCAGACCCCGGCTCAGACGCCGAAGCTCCTGCGGGTCTCCTCAAGCGCCTGCTCCGCGAGAGCGCGCAGCCCGGCGTCGTCCGGGTCAAGACCCGCGTCGAAGACGAACTCCCAGACCAACCGGTCGGCGTCGGCCCTCCTCGCCACCAGCCGCACCCCCCCTCGCGCGTCCAGCGGGACATAGTGGTTGACCACGATCGAGGCGGTCACCCGCTCCCGCACGGCCTCGGGGATCCGGCCGGGCTCGGGCAGCAGCGCCCGGTACGACCGCCCGTCGGTGGTGACGACGGTCAGTCCCTCCTCGTCCCAGGCGCCGCGGTCCACCTGGAACCAGGGCAGGCGCTCGCCGCCCAGGTAAAGCGCCCTGTCCGCGGCGATCACGTAACCGCCCGGGCCCTCGGCATAGGTGAGCACCCGGTCACCGGGATCGATGGCCCCGCGGATCTCGGCGGGCAGGCGACGGAAGAGCTTCATTTGAATCCTCACAGCGTGGAGAGGCGCGGTGCGGCCCCGCATGGTTCGGTGTCGTGTCCGGCGATGGCCGTACCTCAACACTCCACGGTATCTGCGAGCAGGTCGAGGGTGAGCGCGGCCGACCAGGAGAAGTCCCGGCTGCCTCGTCCGCTGCCGTCGAAGGGGTCGAAGCACTCGCGGAAACCCGCCTGCCGTACGAGGCGCAGGGTCTGCGAGCCCAGCACCCGCACCAGCCCCACCAGGCCGTGCACCTCCGCCGCCCGCCGCAGCAGCCAGTTGGTGTTCACCCAGGACGGCCCGCGCCAGTAGCAGGACCGGTCGAACTGCGGAGCGCGGATCTCACAGCTCGGCACCGGGTACCCCGCGGCTCCCATGAAGCTCGCCGACTCCAACACCCCCACCAGCTCCGCGATCCTGTCGGCCGGCAGTCCCTGGTCGAGCAACGGCCCGAAGGAGCCGACCGTGCGGATGGAACTGAGCCGCCCCGCGCGCAGGTCACGGACGCGGAAGACGCCGTCGGCCCAGAGCCGGTCCAGCAGCGCGGCGCGGATCCGCTCCACCGCCTCCCGGTGCGGACCCGCGTCCGCTCCGGCCACCGGTGCCAGCTCGACGAGCGCCTGGCAGGAGGCGAGCCAGATCCCGTTGAACATCGGGTCCTCGACCGCGAACGGGTGCTCGTCTCTCAGGTAGGCCGGGTCGTAGCCGGAGTTCCGGTAGCCCAGGACCAGCGCCATGTAGCGGTCATGGTGGCTGTCGGGATGCCACTGGGAGGGCTCCTCGCGCCGGTAGGCGTGACGGACCGGGGGCAGCGCCTCCAGCGGGGCGTCCCAGACGGGGCTGTCGTCCATCCCCGACTCCCATGGATGCACGATCGCGGCCAGCCCTCCCCCGCCCAGGTCCCTGGACGTGGCGAGGTAGTCGTGCTGGGCGACCAGCATCGGGTAGATCCGCCGTACGAGGGCCACGGCCGTGTCGCGGTCGGCCGCGTGCCGCCACACCCACCACAGGGCCAGCGCCTGCAGCGGCGGCTGGGTCAGCCCGGAGGTGCACACGCCGTGGGGAGCGGCCCGGTGCTCCGTCGAGCGCCAGACGGCCGGGCCGGGGAAGTAGACCTCCTCGCGGGCGGGCTGGAAGACGATGTGCGGCACCATCCCGGTGTGCCACTGCCCCGCCAGCAGGCTGAGCAGTTCGGTCCCGGCCCTGCGGGTGTCCCAGCGGGCCAGGCCGATCGCGACGAAGGTGGAGTCCCAGTTCCACTGGTGCGGATAGAGGCCCGGCGCGGGCACGGTCGCGGCACCCGTCGAGTTCGCGTCGAGCACGGACCACGCCTCGCGCCCGAGCGCGGCATCGTCGACCGCCGCTCGCGACTCCATTCGCCCAGTCTGCGCCTGTATCGGCCGGGAGAACAGCCCGCCTTTCCGGACGCGGGAAAAAGGGCCACGAAACGGCGCGGGCCCCGGGAACCGAGGTTCCCGGGGCCCGCGCCGTACGGCTCCTCAGTCGAGGTAGTCGCGGAGCATCTGCGCTCTCGTCGGGTGGCGTAGCTTGGCGAGGGTCTTCGACTCGATCTGACGGATGCGCTCGCGCGTCACGCCGAACTCCCTGCCGACCTCCTCCAGCGTCCGGGGGTGGCCGTCCGCGAGCCCGAAGCGCAGCTGGATGATGCGCTGTTCCCGATCCGAGAGCGTCGCGAGGATGTCGTCGAGCTGGTCCTGCAACATGATGAAGGCCGCCGCCTCCATCGGGACCACCGCGTCCGCGTCCTCGATGAAGTCACCGAGGTCGGAGTCCTCCTCACCGATCGGCGACTGGAGCGAGAC
Organism: Streptosporangium sp. NPDC002607; assembly: GCF_053592655.1. Classification (NCBI taxonomy): domain Bacteria; kingdom Bacillati; phylum Actinomycetota; class Actinomycetes; order Streptosporangiales; family Streptosporangiaceae; genus Streptosporangium; species Streptosporangium sp. NPDC002607. The sequence continues at coordinate 22,429 of NZ_JBSFWD010000027.1, read as the reverse complement.
CGGCTCCTGGGCGATCCGCTGGATCTCGATCACCCTGTCGATCGGCAGGTCCATCTCCAGGGCGATCTCCTCGGGCGCGGGCTCGCGGCCGAGGTCCTGGTGGAGCTGGCGCTGGACACGCACCAGCTTGTTGATCGTCTCGACCATGTGCACCGGAATCCGAATGGTGCGCGCCTGGTCCGCGATGGCCCTGGTGATCGCCTGGCGAATCCACCAGGTGGCATATGTGGAGAACTTGTAGCCCTTGGTGTAGTCGAATTTCTCGACCGCCCGGATGAGCCCGAGGTTGCCCTCCTGGATGAGATCCAGGAACAGCATGCCGCGCCCCACATATCTTTTGGCGATTGACACGACCAGCCGCAGATTGGCCTCGATCAGCCGCTGCTTGGCTCGCGTGCCCTGCCAGGCGAGCTCCTTGAACTCCGGGAAGACCAGGCGTGAGACGACGCTGGTCAGCTTGTCCTCGGCGAACAGGCCCGCCTCGATGGACTTGGCGAGCTCCACCTCCTCCTCGGCCGTGAGCAGGGGCACACGACCGATCTCCCGCAGGTAGATCCGGACGAGATCGCTGGTAGGAGCCCTTTTCCCGATATCCTCCTCATCGGACCGGGCGGGTTCCTCGTCGCTCTGAGGCTCGAGGACCTCCACTCCGTGCTCGGCGAGCATGCGGACGACGCGTTCAAGCGCGTCGGACGGCAGCTCGGACTTGTCGAGAGCGGCGGCCACGTCATCGACCGTGACGCTTCCGCGCTCCCTTCCCTTCGTGACGAGGTCGGCCACCTGGTCTACCGATGGCGGCCCACTTGGCAGCACCGATGCACCCACGGGAGACAGTCTGCTGTATTGGGTCCCCTAAATGGCAGACCTATTTTTGTCACCGAAGGTAAGGCCGCGATCATTATCGAATTGAGACCTTATTCGGGTTTGGTGGAATCGCCTCGCGGATATTAAAGCCAATTACGCGATCAGCTCGCGGCGGCGCGTTCCCTCAGCACGCGCCGCTGCTGCTCAAGCGCGACCAGTTCCGCGTACAGCCGCTTGTACTCCTCCGGCTCCTCGACGGGATTGGTCCGCTCCATGCGTGATTTGAGCTGATCGAGCACGCGGGTGACGGCGATCAGTTCGAGTGCCACCAGCAGCCCCGCCGCGTACCGCTCCTCGCTCGTCAGGTCGGCGCGGATCTCCTCGACCGCGAAACGGGTCAGGAGCCCTCTCAGGGAGTCGCTCACGCCGTTCAGCAACCGGTCCACCCACTCTCGCCCACCGGCTCCGGCCGCCGCCGTGCCGCCCGCGTCGGCGATGAGCTTGTAGAGGGCGAGATGCTCGGGAAGGGTGAACGCCTCCCCGCCCATCACGTCGAACTCCGGGCCGAGCAGCGCGGGACGCTGCACCGCCAGTTTGAGAACCTCGGCCTCGGTCCTGACGGTGGGATCGGTCAGGTCCGCGACCTTCCTCGGCCTGGCCTTCTGACGGGGGCCCGGCTGTGCCCGCAGGGACACCTCCATGATCCGGTCCAGCACGAAGCTCTCGTCGTTGAAACCGAGCCAGCGGTCCAGGCTCACCGCGTACAGCTTGCGCAGCCCCTGGTCCTTGATCCGGGCCACGATGGGTGCCGCGGCGTCGAGTCCGGCGAGCCGCCCCTCGTTGGTGCTCGCGTCGTAGCGGGAGATCACGCTGCGAATGGCGAAGGCGAACAGCGGCTCCCGGCCGGCGATCAGGTCGCGCACGGCCGCCTCGCCGTGCCTGATGCGCAGGTCGCACGGGTCGAGCCCGTCCGCCTGCACCGCCACGAAGGTCTGGGTGGCGAACTTCTGCTCGTCGGCGAAGGCGCGCAGCGCCGCCTTCTGCCCGGCGGAGTCACCGTCGAAGGTGAAGACCACCTCGCCCTGGGAGCCCGTGTGGTCGAGCAGCAGCCGCCGGAGCACCTTGATGTGCTCCTCGCCGAACGCGGTGCCGCAGGTGGCCACCGCCGTCGGCACGCCCGACAGGTGGCAGGCCATCACATCGGTGTAGCCCTCGACGATCACGGCCTGGGAGCGCTTGGAGATCTCGCGTTTGGCCAGGTCGACGCCGTAGAGAACCTCGCTCTTCTTATAGAGCGGGCTTTCCGGGGTGTTCAAATACTTCGGCCCGTCTTCGGCGTCGTTCAACTTCCGCGCGCCGAAACCAATGACATCGCCGGTTATATCGCGAATAGGCCAGACCAGCCGTCCCCGGAAGCGGTCGATCGGGCCGCGCCGCCCCTCCTTGGCCAGCCCCCCCTTGATCAGTTCCGCGCTGGTGAACCCTCTGGCCATCAGGTGCCGCGAGAGCGCCTCCCACTCGGCCGGGGCGTACCCGACGCCGAAACGCTCGGCGTCGACCCGCTCGAACCCGCGCTCCGACAGGAACCTGCGCCCGATCGCGGCGTCGGGCGCGGACAGCTTCGAGGCGTAGAACTCGGCCGCCGCCCGATGGGCCTCGATCAGGCGAATGCGCTCGCCCTGCTCGCGCCCCGGGACGTATCCGCCCTGCTCGTAGCGGAGCTGGATGCCCGCCCGGCCGGCCAGCCGCTCGACCGCCTCGCCGAACGACAGGTGCTCCAGGCGCCGGACGAAGGTGATGACGTCACCGCCCTCGGCGCAGCCGAAGCAGTACCAGTACCCCCGGGTGGGGGTCACGTTGAACGACGGGCTCTTCTCCTCGTGGAAGGGGCAGAGCCCTTTCAGGTTGCCGCCGCCCGCGTTGCGGAGCTGGATGTGCTCGCCCACGATGTCGGCGATCGGTGAGCGCTCCCGTACGAGCGCGATGTCCTCGTCACTGATCCGGCCTGCCACGCCGCGAGTCTAGTCCGGCCCCCCGACAGGTCGGAGCAGTCGGCCCGGTCCGCCTCCGGACGGGTGGCAGCGGTGCCGCCGGGATGGGAGGGACAGGAGGAACGATGACTTTCCCGAAGCGGTCGTGACCAACCATGACGTCGGTTACAAAGGTAAAGGCGGATTCTCGATAATGTACGCGGGTGGAGATCATGCGATCGGGGCATATAGCACGATTGGCCGCTGTGACAGGTGCGGTGCTCGTCACCGGAGCCTGCGCGTCGCCGGGTGGGGTGGCGGGCATCGGCACGGCGGCTCCGAGCTTCGAGTCCGAGGCCGCCGCCGGGGCACCGGCCTCGGTCACCGCGACCATGCCCGAGGCGACGCCGACCCCCGCCCCGCAGACGGCGGTCGACCGCCCCAAGGCCGACCCCCCGGTGCGGGTTCCGCCGCCGAAGGTTTCCGAACACACCTATGTCTTCCCGGTGAAGGGCTGCTCGGTCAACTACCAGAGCAGGCTTCTGGTACTGCCCAAGACCACGATCTGGGCGGCCAAGGGCTGCTCCTTCGTCTCGCCGGTGAACGGCGTGGTCGACGAGGTCAACGTCAAGAACCGCTGGAAGCCGTCCACCGATCGCGGCGCCGACCGTGAGGGGCGCTTCGTCACGGTCATCGGCGACGACGGCGTGCGCTACCTGGGCGGCCACCTGGACAAGGTGGCCGCGGAGGTCCGGCCGGGGCTGCGCGTCAGCGCCGGCCAGGTCCTGGGCCAGATCGGCAACTCGGGCAATGCCCGCTCCACGGCCAGCAACCTCTATTTCGCGATCTCCTGGAAGGCCGATCCCTCGCTGTGGTGGGTCCGCCGGGGCATGGTCAAGCCGTGGGACTATCTGGACGCCTGGCTGAAGGGCAACCCCACGCTCTCTCCGGCCGACGAGATGCGGGCCGTGATGAACCGGACCGGGGCGGCTCCCAGGTGCGTCACCCTCTGCGCGTCGAAGCCGGCGCCGACGAAGAAGCCCACCAAGAAGCCGGAAGAGCCCGAGGAGCAGGAGCAGATCACACTGGGCGGCGGCTGAGCGCGACAGCGGGTCAGTGACCCGCCAGGTGGCGGTGCCAGGCGACCGCGGAGGTGTCGGTGAGCGAGGCGATCTGGTCGATGACCACGCGGAGCCGACCGGCGTTCCCCGCCGCCCTGGTGAAGGCGGGCCTGAAAGCCGGTTCCAGGGTGCCGGGGGCACCCAGCATGATCTGGTGGGCCAGGTCGTGGATCAGCTCGCGCTGCCTGGCCTGGTTGGCGTTGTGCGCGTCGCTGGCCATCACGTAGTGGGCGGTGACCCCCTTCAGCAGCGCGCACTCCAGCCGGGTGGCCCTGGGCACGATCAGGTCGGCGCTGTAGCGCCCGGCGGCCGGGCCGTACGCCTCGCGGGTGGCCACCTCGGCGGACCTGCAGAAGTGGCCGATGAGCGAGCTGGTGAGCCCCTTGATCGCGGCGAGGTCGGCGAGCGAGCGGTCGAAGTGGCGGGGCCAGAGCGGCTGGGTGATCAGGCGCCCGAAGAGATCCTCCAGCTCGCCGGGCTCCGCGTCGGGGGCGTACCACTCGCGGGTGGTCGCGCAGACCTCGCGGCGCTCCGCCGGGTCGCGCATCGCCTCCAGCACCACGTTGCCCGAGTGGAGGGCGTCTTCCAGGTCGTGCACGGAGTAGGCGACGTCGTCGGCCCAGTCCATGATCTGGGCTTCGAAGCTGACCCGTCCCTCGGGTGCGCCCTCCCTGATCCACTCGAAGACCGGCAGGTCATCGTCGTAGACGCAGTACTTGGCACTTCTTTCCCTGGTCCACGGGTATTTGACCGCCGCGTCCAGAGCGGCGCGGGTGAGGTTGAGGCCGGCGCTACGGCCGTCCTCGGTGACCACCTTGGCCTCCAGCCGGGTCAGCAGGCGCAGGCTCTGCGCGTTGCCCTCGAAGCCGCCGCACCCGGCGGCGAGTTCGTTGAGCGCCGTCTCCCCGTTGTGGCCGAACGGCGGGTGGCCGAGGTCATGGGCCAGGCAGGCGGTCTCCACCAGGTCGGGGTTCCTGCCCAGCGCCTCCCCCATCTCCCGGCCGATCTGCGCGCACTCCAGGGAGTGGGTAAGGCGGGTTCGGGGGATGTGCTGGCCGCTGCCGAAGGTCTCTCCCGGGCCGACGACCTGGGTCTTGGCGGCGAGCCGCCGCAGCCCGGCGCTGTGCAGCACGCGTGCCCGATCACGCCCGAACGGGTTTCTGCCAGGGTTGCCGGGAGGTTCCGGCACCCACCTGACCTGGTCGTGTTCGTCATAGCCATGCATAAGTGCAGTGATTTTATCCGCGATAGGAGAGCACTATGCGGAACGGCGAGAAAACACCTGGTTACCGGGACCCGTGACCTTTGCCCCGGCTCGTACCGGACCCCGAGGCCGCCCCGGTGCGGTGGGACGACCACGGGGCCCGGCTCCGCGGGTGTCGCCTCCGGCGGTGCCGGAGGCGACACACCCGCGAAGTTCCGGGTGAGATCCGGAGGTCAGCGAGTGTCGGATCCGGCGCGGGCCAGGGTGGCGCGAGCGGCCTCCAGCCGGGCGACCGGGACACGGAACGGCGAGCAGGACACGTAGTCCAGCCCCATCTGGTGGCAGAAGTGGATCGAGTCGGGGTCTCCGCCGTGCTCGCCGCAGATGCCCAGCTTCAGGTCGGGCCGGACCTTGCGGCCCTCTTCCGCGGCGATGCCGACGAGCCTGCCGACGCCGTCACGGTCCAGGGTCTCGAACGGGGAGACACCGAAGACGCCAAGCTCGAAGTACTTGGAGAAGAACGCGGCCTCGACGTCGTCGCGAGAGAAACCCCAGGTCATCTGGGTCAGGTCGTTGGTACCGAAGGAGAAGAACTGGGCGGCCTCGGCGATCTGGCCGGCGGTCAGCGCCGCGCGCGGCACCTCGATCATCGTGCCGATCAGCGCCTCGACTCCGGCCTCGGCAAGGATCTTCCGCGCCTCGTCCTTGACGTGCTCCAGTTCCTGGACCGCGGCCACGAGCGGAATCATGATCTCCGCGCGGCTGCCGGGCACGGCCTTGGCCGCCGCCGCGATCGCCCGGACCTGCATGGCGAACACGCCAGGGATGACCAGGCCGAGCCGGACACCGCGCAGGCCCAGCATCGGGTTCTGCTCGTGGAGCCGCTTGAGCGCGGCCAGCAGCTCGCGGTCCTTCTTCTCCGCCCCGTCGCCCGCGAGGGCGACCTTCACCGACAGCTCGGTGAAGTCGGGCAGGAACTCGTGGAGCGGCGGGTCGATCAGGCGGATCGTGACGGGCAGCCCCTCCATCGCCTGGAAGATCCCCGTGAAGTCCGCCCTCTGCAGCGGCTCCAGCGCGGCCAGTGCCCGCTCACGCCCCGCCTCGGAGGTGGCCAGCACCAGGTCCTCGACCAGGCTGCGACGCTCGCCGAGGAACATGTGCTCGGTACGGCAGAGCCCGATGCCCTGGGCACCGAACCTGCGCGCCCTGGCGGAGTCCTCGGCGTTGTCGGCGTTGGCGCGCACGGCCATCCGGCGTACCTCGTCGGCGTGGGACATGATCCGGTGCACGGCGCCGACGAGCTCGTCGTCCTGGTCGCCCACCCCCTCGAAGTACTCCACGATCGGAGAGGGGACCACGGGCACCTCACCGAGGTAGACGGTCCCGCTGGTGCCGTCGATGGAGATGACGTCACCCTCGGAGACCACGACGCCGGAAGGCGTGGTGAACCTGCGGTCCTTGACCGAGACCTCCAGTTCCTCGGCCCCGCAGACGCAGGTCTTGCCCATGCCCCTGGCGACCACGGCGGCGTGCGAGGTCTTGCCGCCGCGGCTCGTCAGGACGCCCTGGGCGGCGATCATCCCGGCCAGGTCGTCGGGGTTGGTCTCCCTGCGGACCAGGATGACCGCCTCTCCCCGCGCGGCGAGCTCGACGGCCCGCTCGGTGGAGAAGACGGCCTTGCCGACGGCCGCGCCCGGCGAGGCGTTCATCCCTTTGGCGATCACCTCGCCGCCGGAGTCGGCGGCGAAGCGGGGGAACATGAGCTGGGCGAGCTGGTGGCCGGTCACCCGGGTCACGGCCTCGTCGAGGTTGATCAGACCCTGGTCGGCGAGCTGCACGGCGATACGGAAGGCCGCGCCCGCGGTCCGCTTGCCCACCCGGGTCTGGAGCATCCAGAGCCTGCCGCGCTCGACGGTGAACTCGATGTCGCACAGGTCCCGGTAGTGGTTCTCCAGCGTCTCCATGATCCGCATGAGCTCGTCGTAGACGGCCTTGTCGAGGCTCTCCAGCTCCTGCAGCGGCATGGTGTTGCGGATGCCCGCGACCACGTCCTCGCCCTGGGCGTTCTGCAGGTAGTCGCCGTAGACGCCCTGTTGTCCCGAGCCGGGGTCGCGGGTGAAGGCCACACCGGTTCCGGAGTCCATGCCGCAGTTGCCGAAGACCATCGAACAGACGCTGACCGCAGTGCCCAGGTCGGCCGGGATGCGTTCCTGACGGCGGTAGAGGACGGCTCGCGGGGCGTTCCACGACTTGAACACGGCCTCCACCGCCATGCTCATCTGCCGGTGGGGGTCCGCGGGGAAGTCCTCGCCGGTCTGGGCACGGACGATGTCCTTGTAGGTCGCGACCAGGCGCCGGAAGTCGGCCGCCTCCAGCTCCAGGTCGTGGCGGCCGGCCTTGAGCTCCTCCAGGGCCTCGTCGAAGAGCTCACCGTCGATGCCCTGGACGGTCTTGCCGAACATCTGGATGAGGCGCCGGTAGGAGTCCCAGGCGAAACGCTCGTTGCCACTCGCCTGCTTGGCCAGTCCGTGGACCGATTCGTCGTTCAGACCGATGTTGAGAACGGTCTCCATCATGCCGGGCATGGAGAACGCGGCCCCCGAGCGCACGCTCACCAGGAGTGGGTCGTCGGCCTGGCCCAGTCGGCGCCCCATCTTGGCCTCCAGCGCGGCCAGGTGCGCGGAGACCTCCTCCCGCATTCCCTCGGGAATGACCCCGTCCCGCAGGAAGTTCTGGCAGGCCTCGGTGGTGATGGTGAAGCCGGGGGGAACCGGCAACCCGAGATTGGTCATCTCCGCAAGGTTTGCCCCCTTACCTCCGAGAAGACCCTTGAGATCTTTGTTGCCCTCGGTGAAGTCGTAAACGTACTTGGGCACGGTTGCTCCTTCTTCGACTTCAAAACCGGCGTCTGATTCCGCCTCCCTGCGGACTCTACCGACGAACAAGACGACGAAACGGCACCCATCAGGCAACACTGCATTGTCCCAGCTCAGAGCAGGTGAACCGGTCTAATCCAATTCAAATCTGGGCCAAATACGCGATGATATTGATCACCTCAGAAACCGACTCCGACCAATTGGTGTAAACCAATTTCTCTGGCTTCAACGCCGTTCACGGCGCGCTCGGCGACCGGCCGGGCATCAACTACACCGCCGCATGACTCGGGATTTTCACACAGAACTGTGGTAGGAGGGAGCCGCCTCAGGATCCCTCTCACAGCTACACCGCCACATAAATCGGGCTTTTCACACAGAGCCCCGGGGGACGGCCTCAGGAGCCCTCCCGCAGCCGGTACCCCCTACTGATCACGGTCTCGATCACGCCCTCGGCGCCGAGCTTGCGCCGCAGATTGCCCACCGTCACCCGCACGGTGTTGGTGAAGGGGTCGGCGTGCTCGCCCCAGACGTGCTCGAGCAGTTCCTCCGCCGAGACCACGTGCCCGCAGCGGGCCATCAGGTAGCGCAGCACGCCGAACTCCTTCGGGGTGAGCCCCAGCTCCCGTCCCCGCGCTCGGGCCTCGGCCCTGGAGATGTCCAGCCGCAGGTCCCCCACCTGCAAGATCGCGGTGTCGTCGCCCTGCTCCCGGTGCGGCAGCGCGCGCACCCTGGCCAGCAGTTCGGGAAAGGCGAACGGTTTGACCAGGTAGTCGTCGGGCCCCTCGTCCAGCCCGAGAAGCCGGTCGTCCAGCCGGTCCCGCGCGGTCACCATGATGATCCGCGCGGTCCGGCCGTGGGCGGTCCGCCGCAGCGCGCGGCACAGCTCGAAGCCGTCACGGCCGGACAGGTCGAGGTCGAGCAGGACCACGTCGTACGGGTCGGCCTGCAGCCTCTCGGCGGCCTGCGCCGTGTCCCGGGCGACGCAGACCGCGTAACCAGCCCGGACGAACCCCACCCGCAGGGCTTCGACCAGGTCTTCCTCATCCTCGACAACGAGCAGTCGCATGGTACGAACCTAGATCGTGCACGGCCCGAAACCCGGCTGCCACCACCGTCCCCGCCCCCGCCGCTCCCGTGTCGTCGCGGGGCGGGCCTTTCCTCAGTCGTTGAGGTGCTGGCGGAGGTAGGACTCGACCTGGTCGAGGGCCACCCGCTTCTGGGCCATCGAGTCACGCTCGCGGATGGTCACCGCCTGGTCGTCGAGAGTGTCGAAGTCGACGGTGATGCAGAACGGCGTGCCGATCTCGTCCTGGCGGCGGTAGCGGCGGCCGATCGCGCCCGCGTCGTCGAACTCGACGTTCCACCGGCGGCGGAGCTGGGCGGCCAGGTCCTTGGCCTTGGGCGACAGATCGGCGTTGCGCGACAGCGGGAGCACCGCGACCTTGACCGGCGCGAGCCGGTGGTCGAGCCGCATGACCGTGCGCTTCTCCATGACGCCCTTGGCGTTGGGCGCCTCGTCCTCGGTGTAGGCGTCGATCAGGAAGGTGAGCGTGGCGCGGTCGACACCGGCGGCCGGCTCGATCACGTACGGGACGTAGCGCTCGCCGGTGTCCTGCTCGAAGAAGCTGAGGTCGGTGCCGGAGGCCTTGCCGTGCGCGGTCAGGTCGAAGTCCGTGCGGTTGGCGATGCCCTCGAGCTCGCCCCACTCACTGCCGGTGAAGTTGAAGCGGTACTCGATGTCGACGGTCCGCTTGGAGTAGTGCGACAGCTTCTCCTGCGGGTGCTCGTAGATGCGCAGGTTGTCGGGGTTGATACCCAGGTCGGTGTACCAGCGGAAGCGCTCGTCGATCCAGTACTGGTGCCATTCCTCGTCACTGCCCGGCTTGACGAAGAACTCCATCTCCATCTGCTCGAACTCACGGGTACGGAAGATGAAGTTGCCCGGGGTGATCTCGTTACGGAACGACTTGCCGATCTGGCCGATACCGAACGGGATCTTCCTGCGCGCCGACTGCTGCACGTTGAGGTAGTTGATGAAGATGCCCTGGGCGGTCTCCGGCCGCAGGTAGGCGAGGCCCGACTCGTCCTCGACCGCGCCGAGGTAGGTCTTCAGCAGGCCGCTGAACTGCTTGGGCTGGGTGAAGGAGCCCTTGTTACCGCAGTTGGGGCAGGTGATGTCGGCCAGGCCGTTGACGGGGTCCTTCCCGTGTTTCTCGCTGTACGCCTCTTCGAGGTGGTCGGCGCGGTAGCGCTTGTGACACGCCTGGCACTCGGTCAGCGGGTCGGTGAAGGTGTCCACGTGACCGCTGGCCTGCCACACCTCGCGGGCCAGAATCACACAGGAGTCGAGACCGACCACGTCGTCACGGCCCTGCACCACGGTCTTCCACCACTGCCGCTTCACGTTGTTCTTGAGCTCCACGCCCAGTGGACCGTAGTCCCACGACGCGCGCAGGCCGCCGTAGATCTCGCTGGAGGGATACACAAGACCGCGCCGCTTGGCGAGGCTGACGATGGTGTCCATGATGTCCGTACGGCGTGCCATAAGGGAAAATCTCCATCCGGCTGGAGGTCGGCGAGGAATTGATTGAACATCCAGCTTAGGGGAGACGGACCCTCGGGACGTGCGGATAAACCATGACGCCCGCCTCACTCCGGCAAAGCTTCCGCGGAATCTCAGGGACGGTCGACGTCCTCGAACGCGCTCGGCTCGTTGATCATGAGCGTCATCAGCGGATACATCGCCATCCGCGCCGCGCCCAGCGCCCTGCGGTAGAACCCGGCGCCCTCCCACTCGCTGACCAGCGCCCACAGCTCCGGCTCGTCCACCGATCTCGACACCCTGCCGCGCAGGTAGCCCGGCTGCCCGGCCAGCGTGTCGACGATCTCGTGGGCCCGGGCCAGGAACTCCTCGGTCTGGCCGGGCGGCACCGAATAACGGATGAGAGCGAGCATCCGCCCAGCATGCCAGAGCCCGCCTCCGGCCCCGTACCGGGCGGGGCGAGAGCCGCGGTGTCGTACCGGGCATCGGGGCGTGTCGCGGCGGGGGCTGTGGCGTTAGGCTCGGCCTGTGGCCGACAAGCACGGGAAACGCCCCGCACATCCGCTGGCACAGCCCCGACGCCCGCGAGGCGGGCGTCCGCTGCCCGCGGGCGAGCAGTTCTTCACACCGGGGGCGACCGGGCTGCGGCGCGGGGCCGAGCGGCGCAGCGCGGCCCCGCTGGTCTTCCTGTTCCAGCTCCCCCGCTGGATCGCCCCGGTGGTGCTGGTGATCCTCCTGTTGACCGGCTTCGCGGTGGCCTCCTTCTGGGGTGGCGTCGCCGTGCTCCCGGTGATCGGGTTCGTCGGCTGGCTCGCCTACATGTCGTGGCCGTCCCTGGGGACCGGGGGCCGTCTGCTGCGCGTCGCGCTGCTCACCTTCCTGATCCTGCTCGCCGCCGACCGCTTCGGCGCCTTCTGACGCCGCCCGGCCCTCGCCGCGCTCCCGGGCTCCGCGGCGCCCGTACGTCGCAGGCACCCCGCGCGTGAAGCCGTCGCACCGGGGGCGACCGGGCTGACGCGGAGACCGCCCCCGTCCGCCGGGCCGGTGATCATCGAGCCCGCAGGTGATTTTGACAACCATTTTCATTTGCGCGCATACTGGATGACATGATGTCCGAGTCCTCCCGACGTATCCGCATACGTAACGCGAGCCTGGTCGTGGCCGCCGCCTTTGTCGCCACCACCGCCTGCGGCGCCGAAATCGGCTCGGCCGGTGAATCGCCCGGGGGGGCGTCAGGCGTCTCCGCGGCGAACAAGCCCGTCGTCACCGCGGCCATGTATCCCCTGCAGTGGCTCGCCGAGCAGGTCGGCGGCCCCGACGTGACGGTCACCGGCCTGACCAAGCCCGGCGTCGAGCCACACGACCTGGAGCTGTCCCCGCTCCAGGTGGCCGGGTTGCAGGAGACGAGGCTCGTCGTCTACATCAAGGGCATCCAGCCCGCCGTGGACGAGGCGGTCGAACAGCACGCCGCCGACCGGAGCTTCGAGGTGGCCTCCTCGGTCCCGACCTTGCCCGCGGCCGGGGAGGAGGGCCACGAAGGCGAGGAGGAGCACGGCCACGAGGAGGTCGACTACGACCCCCACCTCTGGCTCGACCCGGCCCGCTTCGCGACGGTCGCCACCCGGCTCGGCGAGAGGCTCGCCGCCGCCGACCCCGCGCACGCGCAGGGCTACCGGGAGCGGGCCGCCGAAACCGCGGCCGGCCTCACCGCCCTGGACGGCGAGCTGGCCAAGGGCCTGGCCACCTGCTCCGCACGCACGATCGTCACCAGCCACGCCGCGTTCGGCTATCTCGCCAACCGCTACCGGCTCCACCAGGTCGGCATCAGCGGAATCGATCCCGAGGCCGATCCTTCTCCCGCCCGCCTCGCTGAAGTGGCAAAAGTGGCCAAGCAGGAGAAAGTGACTACGATTTTCACCGAGACCCTCGTCAGCCCCAAGGTCGCCGAGGTTCTCGCCCAGGAGGTCGGTGCGAAGACCGCGGTCCTCGACCCGGTCGAAAGCCAGCCGGCGAACGGCGATTACCCGTCCGCCATGCGCCGGAACCTTGAAGTCCTCCAATCTGCGCTCAGCTGCTCGTAAGGGCCACACGTGACATCCAGCAAAACGGTTTTCACCATGAGCGGCGGCCAGGTCAACCTGGACCGCCGCCCGGTGCTCCGCGGGATCGACCTGTCCGTCGAGCCCGGCGAGGCGGTGGCCGTGCTCGGCGCGAACGGGTCGGGGAAGTCCACCCTCATCCGCGCCCTGCTCGGCCTCATCCCCCTGTCCGGCGGCGAGACCCTGCTGTACGGCAGGCCACCCGCCCGGTTCCGTGAGTGGTGGCGGATCGGCTACGTGCCCCAGCGGCTCTCGGTGGGCGGCGGCGTGCCGACCACGATCCGCGAGGTCGTCGCCTCGGGACGGATCGCCAGGCAGCGGCGCCTGCGGCCGACCAGCGCGGCCGACCGGGAGGCGACAGGCCGGGCGCTGGCCGCCGTCGGCCTGGCCCATCGTGCCGCCGACCCGGTGCAGGCCCTGTCCGGCGGCCAGCAGCAGCGGGTGCTGATCGCCCGCGCCCTCGCCGGGGAGCCCGACACCTTCGTCATGGACGAACCCACCGCCGGCGTCGACTCCGAGAGCCAGAAGCTCCTCGCCGAGACCCTGTCCGTGCTCGTGGAGCAGGGCAAGACGGTCCTGCTGGTCGCGCACGAGCTCGGCCCGCTGGAACCTCTGATCACCCGCGCGGTGGTCCTGCGGGACGGGTACGTCTGCCACGACGGCCCGCCGCCCCACGCCGTCGGCGCCCACGCGCTGCCCGGCCACGACCACGTGCACCCGCACGCCGAGGAGGAGCCGGTGAGCCCGCTCGACTGGAGACCCACGTCGTGATCGAGCTTCTGCAGTTCGACTTCATGCGGCGGGCGCTGATCGCCGCCCTCCTCGTCGGCCTGGTCGCGCCCGCCATCGGCACGTTCATGGTCCAGCGCCGCCTGGCCCTGCTGGGCGACGGCATCGGGCACGTCGCGCTGACCGGCGTGGCCCTGGGCTTCCTGACCGGGACCGCCCCGGTGCTGACCGCCGTGCTGGTCTCCGTGCTCGGCGCCGTGGCCATCGAACTGGTCCGCGCGCGCGGCAGGACCAGCGGTGACGTGGCACTCGCGCTGCTGTTCTACGGCGGCATCGCCGGGGGCGTGCTGCTCATCTCGCTGGCCCCGGGCGGTAGCAACGCCACCTTGACGTCCTACCTGTTCGGCTCGATCAGCAGCGTTCCCGTCGAGGACGTGTGGGTGATCGGCCTGCTGGCGGCGGCGGTCCTCGGCGTGCTGGCCGTCTTCGGGCGGGAGCTCTACGTGCTCTGCCAGGACGAGGAGGTCGCCAGGGCCAGCGGCCTGCCGGTCCGCTTCCTCAGCCTGCTGATCGCCGTGACCGCCGCGCTGACCGTGGTCATCGCCATGCGCGTGGTGGGACTGCTTCTGGTCAGCGCGCTGATGGTGGTGCCGGTGGCGACCAGCCAGCAGCTCACCCGGGGTTTCACGAGCACGATGCTGCTTTCCATGCTTTTCGGGATGATCTCCACGGTCGGCGGCCTGACCTCCTCCTTCTACGTCGAGGTCCCGCCGGGCGCGGTCATCGTGATCGTTGCTCTCACGGGGTTCGTCCTCGCCCTCGGGCTCGGTAGATTCATACGCCGAAGTCGACCTCAGGAGTCCAGCCCATGAGCAACAGGCGTGACGCCGTCCACGCGGTCCTCCGTCAGAGCGAGGGTTTCCGCAGCGCGCAGGACGTCTACGCGGAGATGCGCGCGGAAGGCGCCAAGATCGGACTGACCACCGTCTACCGGGCGCTCCAGGCGCTCGCCGACACCGGTCACGTCGATGTGCTGAGAACCGACGACGGCGAGTCGGTCTACCGGGCGTGCGCCAGCGGCGACCACCACCACCACCTGGTCTGCCGCACCTGCGGCCGTACGGTGGAGGTGGCCGGACCCGCGGTGGAGCGCTGGGCCGAGGCCATCGGCTCCGAGCACGGGTTCACCGAGATCACCCACACCCTGGAGATCTTCGGGACCTGCACCGTCTGCTCCACAGCCGCCAAACCGGCCCGTACGCCGAGCCGCACCTGAGCCCGCCGGGATGATCCCCTGGCGGGCCGGGTCCCGGGTGGCCGATCCGCGCCCGGAGCACCGCACCGGGCGACACGGCGCACGCGGCGGGGCGCACCGGACGCAGCGCCACTGAAGATCACGCCCGCCGGGCGCTCACATGGCGCGCCATCGCGATGTGAGCGCGAGAGAGAAGGCACGAAGGTCCACCGGAGAGATACGCTTCCGACACGGCAAGCCACCGCGAGCCCACGCTGTAACCGCTTCCTACAGGAGTCAACATGCCATTCGGACATGACATGGTGCACTCACTCGCCACCGCGGTCGACCTGGTCAACACCTCCCCCTCCACCGGAGGCGAGGACACCCTCACCGATCTGCGGGAGCTCGGCGACTTCGTGGCACGCTGGGAGGTCAGCGGGATCGGTGAACTGGACGCCGCCGACCTGGCCCAGGTGCGCGCCCTGCGCGAGGCCTTCCACAAGGTCTTCACCGCCCCGGACCAGCCCACCGCGGTCATCCGGCTCAACACCTTGCTGAGCGGGACCCGCATCACCCCGCGCCTGGCGGAGCACGACGGCCACCCCCTGCACGTCCACTACTTCGCGCCGGACGCCTCACTCCACGAGCACCTGGCGGCCGACATCGGGGTCGCCCTGGCCCACCTGCTCGTCGAGGACGAGTGGGAGCGCCTGCGCACCTGCTCGGCGCCGGACTGCGACCACGTCTTCGTGGACGAGTCCCGCAACCGCTCGCGGGTCTACTGTGACAGCCGCACCTGCGGGAACCGGATGCACGTGGCCGCCTATCGCGCGCGACGCCGGGCCTGACGTCACTCTCCGCGTTCGGCCGGGCGCACCTGGCGGCGCGTCGAGGGCGCCCGGGACACGCCGTTATTCCGCGACCACGTTCGGCACGGCTCCGCCGTACCTCCTGTCGCGCTTGGCGTACGTCTCGCAGGCCTCCCACAGATCACGGCGGTCGAAGTCGGGCCAGAGGCGGTTGAGGAAGACCATCTCGGCGTAGGCCGTCTGCCAGATCAGGAAGTTGGAGATGCGCTGCTCGCCGGAGGAGCGTACGAACAGGTCGACGTCGGGGATCTGCGGCTCGTCCAGGTAGCGGGCGAAGGTCTCCTCCTTCACCCTGCCCGGCTTGACCTTCCCCTCGGCGATGTCCTGCGCCAGGCGCAGGGCGGCGTCCACGATCTCGGCACGGCCGCCGTAGTTGACGCAGAACTGCAGGGTCAGCTTGGAGTTGCCCTCGGTCATCTGCTCGGCGTCGCGCAGCTCCTGGATGACGCTCCGCCACAGCCGTCCGGGGCGGCCCGCCCAGCGGACCCGCACGCCCATCGCGTGGAGCTGATCCCTGCGGCGGCGGATGACGTCGCGGTTGAAACCCATCAGGAAGCGGACCTCGTCAGGGGAGCGCTTCCAGTTCTCCGTGGAGAAGGCGTAGGCCGACAGGTAGGGGATGCCGAGCTCGATCGCGCCTTCGATCACGTCGAAGAGCGACGCCTCGCCCGCCTTGTGCCCCTCGGTACGGGGCAGGCCCCGCTGCTTGGCCCACCGGCCGTTGCCGTCCATCACGATCGCCACGTGCCGCGGCACGAGGTCGCGCGGGATCGGGGGCGGGGTTGCGCCGGAGGGGTGCGGGACGGGCGGGCGGACGTTCACGTGGCGAGCTCCCTTTCTACGTGTCGAAGAGAGCGTATGCCGTGTTCTAGGTGCCACTGGAGGTACGCGGCGACCAGACCGCTGCACTCGGCCCGGTGCCTGGGCCCCGAGGCGTCGGCGGTGGGCCAGTCCCCCTTGAGGAGCGCGACCATCAGGGCCAGGGTCTCCCCCTCGGGCACCGCCGCGCCCGCGGGACGGCAGGCCCCGCACACCACGCCGCCGGCCACGATGGCGAAGGCCCGCACCGAGACCGCCTTGCAGCGGGCGCAGGCCTCCAGGGCGGGGGCGTAACCGGCGACCGCGAGAGAGCGCAGGAAGTAGGCGTCCAGGACGAGCCTGGCCTCGTGGGCGCCGGAACCGAGCGTGCGCAGGCCGCCGACCAGCAGCAGGAACTGGCGAAGGGCCGGCTCCTTCTCTCCCATGATCAGACGGTCGGCGGTCTCCAGCATCGCGGTTCCCGCCGTGTAGCGCGGATAGTCCGCGACGAGCGGCCGGCCGTACGGCTGGATGGTCTCGGCCTGGGTGATCACGTCGAGGGTACGGCCGGTGTGCAGCTGGAGATCGACATGGGTGAACGGTTCGAGCCGGCTGCCAAATCGTGATGTCGTGCGCCGGACGCCCTTGGCGACCCCCCGGATCTTGCCCATCCGCCGGGTCAGGACCGTGACGATGCGATCGGCCTCGCCCAGCTTGTGGGTGCGCAGCACGATGCCGTCATCACGGTACAGACTCACCCGCTCAGTGTAGTGGGGGCGCGGGACGGTTCACTTGGCAGAGGTGCAACCATGATCAAACGACACGGATAGATCACTGGTGCGTGTTGTTCGCCCAAAACTCACTAAACTTTGGCCTCTGACGCAACGTATCCTCCGCTACACCGCCTCACACCCGTCTCCGCACGAAAGGGTGCCATGCCCCGCGTGGTCCTGCTGGGCTCATCGCCCGGCCCCGATGCCGCTACCGGCCAGGCGACGCCGCCCGCCGCGTTGACCCTGCCCGCGCTCGCCGGCTGCCCCACGGTGATCGGCAAGCTGCACGGCCAGCTCGCCTCGCTCGACTCCGAGCCGGTGACGATCGCCCGATCGAGCGAGGCCGCCGCCTACCGCGGCTTCCCCGGCAGGCTCGTCGAGACCTCCGACCTGGCCGGCGACCTGCGCGCCCTGGCCGACGCGGTCGAGGACGCCACCGAGAACCTGCTCATCCTGCCCGCCAACTCGCTGATCCACGACGAGCTGATCTACCAGATCACCAAGTCGAAGCGCGGGGCGCTCGCGCTGATCGTCAGGGAGCCGCGGGAGGAGGACGAGAACGGCGACGCCATCGTCCCCGACGTCCCGATCGACGAGGCGCAGCCGGAGATCGGCGACCGGAGGCTGGAGGACCTGCCCGTCCGGGTACGCGCCCGCAAGTCCCGCATCATCTCGGTGGGCTCGGCCTTCCATGCGGTGACCAGGCCCAACGCGGTCCTGCTCGGCCCGCTGCACCTGCACCACAAGCACGCACCCGTCCTCGCCGAGGCCGCCCGCGAGCTGGCCGACATGGCCCACCTGCTGGGCCCCGACGACGACCTGGTCCAGCTGCTGGTCCTGGGCCTGGTCCGCAAGGGCGTCTCGGTCGGCGTCCGCGGCCGCCGGGACCTGTTCTACCGCCGGGTGTCCACTCCCGAGCAGGCCACCGAGGCGCCGGCGGAGATGGCCACGTTCAACGAGGACCGGGCCAGGCTGAACAACGCGGTGAAGGGCGCCGACGGTTTCTTCACCACCTATTTCGTCAGCACCTACTCCCGGTTCATCGCCCGCTGGGCGGCCAGGCGGGGACTGACCCCCAACCAGGTCACGCTGATCTCGATCGCGCTGGGTGTGGCCGCGGCGCTCTGCTTCGCCACCGGCGAGCGGGCCGGGATGGTCGCGGGCGGTGTGCTGATCTACTTCGCGTTCGTGTTCGACTGCGTGGACGGCCAGGTGGCGCGGTACGCCCGCAAGTTCGGCGTGCTCGGGGCGTGGCTGGACGCGACCTTCGACCGGTTCAAGGAGTACGTGGTCTTCGCCGGTCTGGCGGTCGGCGCGGCGGTCTCAGGTGTGGGCGACGTGTGGACGCTGGCGCTGATCGCGCTCGGCGTGCAGTCCATCAAGCACCTGCTCGACTTCTCCTACGGCGCGGCGAACCGGCGCAAGCCCCCGTCGCCGCTGCCCTCGGTGCCGCTGTCGGTCAGCGCCGACACCGGCCTTCGCCAGGCGCTGGAGCAGCGCAGGGTCGCCCAGGCCGGCGGGATCCGCAACCTGCTGAAGCTGTGGGGCAGGGCCGGCAGGTTCCGGGCCGTGCACTGGGCCCGCAAGATGATCGTGTTCCCCATCGGTGAGCGCTTCGCCGCCATCGCGATCGTCAGCGCCCTGTTCGACGCCAGGATCACCTTCCTGACACTGATCATCTGGGGTGGCATCGGCGCCGCCTACTCGCTCACCGGACGCCTGATGAGGTCTCTCGCATGATCACCCAGCCACAGACCATCCCCGCTCCGGACCCGTACGAGGAGCGGCTGCGCGTCCAGACCGCGCGGCTGCTCGCCTACCGCGACGACGGCCCGCTGGTGACGCTGCTGCGGGACAAGGTCGGACCCGGGCTGCCCCCGGTGCCCGCCACGCTCGCCGCGCTGCTGGCGACCATCGCGATGGCGGTGACCGGGATGCTGGTGGACGGGCCGATCCTGCTCGTCCCGGTGCTGATCATGATCGTCCTGGTGCTGCCCACCGCGGCCCGCGACCATCTCGGCAAGCTCGACTGGCTGGCGCCGCCGCTGATCCGCGGGGCCGAGTTCCTCACGATCATCCTGATCGGCCTGGCGGCCGACGCGCCCAAGTGGCTGCTGTACGTGCTGATCTACGTGATCGGCTACCACACCTACGACACGGTGTACCGGACGCGGCAGAGCATCTGGCCGGCCCCCTGGGTCTTCCGGGCCGGCCTGGGCTGGGAGCTCAGGCTGCTGCTGATCGGCGCCGGCGCCGCGCTGGGCGTGCTGACCTGGGTACTGGCCGCGCTCACCGTCTACCTCGGTGTGCTGTTCGCCGTCGAGAGCGTGACGAGCTGGGTCGGCCTGGACAAGCAGACGGCGCTCGCCCAGGCGGGCGACGACCTGGAGGCCTCCCCCGAGGAGGCCCAGGAGCAGGCCAGCGGCGAGGCCGAGCAGACCTGACCGGAAACCGCACACCTGGCGGATGCCGCCGGACAGGTCACCTGTCCGGCGGCATTTCCATTCATCAGCAGGACCGGGCACGCGGCGACACGGATTCACCGGGGGTGACCGCGGGTCGCCGCCACTCGCCGTGAGCCCGGACGGACCCGAAGCGATATACAGGTCAGCGTGGAACTGGACAGGCTGGATCGCGACATCATCGGGGCGCTCGTCGAGGACGCCCGAGCCACATACGCGGAGATCGGACAGCGGGTGGGCCTGTCGGCGTCGGCGGTGAAACGCCGGGTGGACCGGCTGCGCGAGACCGGCGCCATCACCGGGTTCACCGCCAGGGTGGAGCCCGCGGCGCTCGGCTGGACCACCGAGGCCTACGTGGAGCTGTTCTGCGCGGGGAAGACCTCGCCGTCGGAGATCGGAGTGGCCATCGGCCGCCATCCCGAGGTGGTCTCGGCGTGCACCATCACCGGCGAGGCCGACGCGCTGCTGCACGTCAGGGCCACCGATGTGCGGCACGTGGAGAGGGTGATCGAGCGCATCGCCTCGGAGCCGTTCGTGGTGCGGACCAAGAGCTCCATCGTGCTCTCCCGGCTGATCGAGGCACCGCTCATGACCTCGCGCGGCGAACCGTTCGTCGCCCCGCACAACGAATCACCGTTCATCGCCTGAAGCGCGCAAGAAACCCGCGCCAGAACGCAAGAGCAAGCTCTTGGCCTGCGAGAACACCGTTTCCTAGGCTGATGTCGCCGCCACTGGGCCGGCATTTCACTCACGACCTTCGATACGGGGTTATTCATGACGAGGCACTACCTCATGTGTCGGCCCGACCACTTCGCGGTTGAGTACGCGATCAACCCGTGGATGCATCCCGAGGCCGGAGCCGACCGTGAGGTGGCGATCAGGCAGTGGGAGACGCTCAGGAGCGCCTACCAGGAGCTCGGTCACCGCGTCAGCCTCATCGACCCGGTGGAGGGCCTGCCGGACATGGTCTTCGCCGCCAACGGGGCGCTGGTGGTCGGCGGCCGCGTGTACGGCGCGCGGTTCACCCACCCGCAGCGGGCGGCCGAGGGCCCCGCCTACCTGGACTGGTTCGTCGACAACGGCTACCAGCGGGTCCGCGAGGCGACCTTCACCAACGAGGGCGAGGGGGACTTCCTCACCCTCGACCACCTGGTGCTGGCCGGCACCGGCTTCCGCACCGACATCACCGCCCACAAGGAGGCCCAGGAGTTCCTCGGCCGACCGGTGGTCACCCTGCAGCTGGTGGATCCGCGGTTCTACCACCTGGACACCGCCCTCTTCCCGCTAAACGGACACAACGTGGCATACTTCCCAGGGGCTTTCTCCCCTGGAAGCCAGGAGGTGCTCCGCACCCTCTTCCCCGACGCCATCATCGCGAGTGAGGACGACGCCGCCGTGCTGGGCCTCAACGCGGTCAGCGACGGCACCAACGTGGTGATCAACGTCGAGGCCGCCAACCTCCAGCTGGAGCTCAAGCGCCGGGGCTTCGAGGTCATCCCCGTGGACCTGTCGGAGCTCCGCAAAGCCGGGGGCGGTCCGAAGTGCTGCACTCTGGAGATCAGGGGATAGTGCCGGGCGAAACGGCCACGGACCAAGGAGGGGCGGATACCGAATGACCAGCACGAACGACTTCATCGAGCTCAGCGAGCGCCGCAGCGCTCACAACTACCATCCCCTGCCCGTCGTGATATCCGAGGCGCAGGGCGCCTGGGTGGTCGACGTGGAGGGCAGGCGGTTCCTGGACTGCCTGTCCGGCTACTCCTCGCTGAACTTCGGGCACGGCAACCCGAAGATCATCACAGCGGCCCAGGAGCAGCTGTCCAGGCTCACCCTGACCAGCCGGGCCTTCTTTCACGACCAGTTCGCCACCTTCGCCGCCGGGCTGGGCGACCTCACCGGCAAGGACATGGTCCTGCCGATGAACACCGGCGCCGAGGCCGTGGAGACCGCGATCAAGGTGGCCCGCAAGTGGGGCTACGAGGTCAAGGGGGTGGCCGCCGAGCAGGCCAACATCATCGTGATGGAGGACAACTTCCACGGTCGCACCACCACGATCGTCAGCTTCTCCACGGACCCCGACGCCCACGACGGCTTCGGCCCGTACACTCCCGGCTTCAAGATCGTAAAGTACGGCTCCGTCGAGGCGATCCACGAGGCCATCGACGCCAACACCGTCGCGGTGCTGCTGGAGCCCATCCAGGGCGAGGCCGGCGTGCTGGTCCCGCCGGACGGGTACCTCACCCAGGTCCGCGAGCTGTGCACCGCGGAGAACATCCTGATGATCGCCGACGAGATCCAGTCGGGTCTGGGCCGCACCGGCGACACCTTCGCCTGCGACCACGAGGGCGTCGTCCCCGACATCTACGTGCTGGGCAAGGCCCTGGGCGGCGGCGTCGTCCCGGTCTCGGCGATCACCGCGAACGAGGACGTGCTCGGTGTGATCAGGCCGGGGCAGCACGGCTCCACCTTCGGCGGCAACCCCCTCGCCTGCGCGGTCGCGAACGCGGTCATCGAGATGCTCGGCACCGGCGAGTACCAGGCGCGGGCCAGGGAGCTCGGCGAGGTCATGCACGAGAGGCTGCGCGGCCTGATCGGCCAGGGCGTGGTCACCGTCCGCGGGCGCGGCCTGTGGGCGGGCGTCGACATCGACCCGTCCCTGGCCAGCGGGCGCGAGGTCTCCAAGGCGCTCATGGCCCATGGCGTCCTGGCCAAGGACACGCACGGCTCGACCGTCCGTCTCGCCCCGCCGATCGTCATCTCCGAGGAGGACCTCGTCTGGGCGATCGACCAGCTCGGTGCCGTCCTCGCCGAACTGGCGGAGTGAGCCACCGGCCCTGAACGGGCCGAACGTAGGAGCCGTCCCCTGGTCCCCGGCCGGGGACCAGGGGACCCTCCGGCCGGAGGATCCCCGCCCGAGCGGGTCTCAGCGCGAGTTCACGCGCAGG